>JBPOHB010000147.1:0-23594 GCA_052036055.1 Bacillota bacterium
ACAATCTCCTAAGGTCGAAGTCCTGGATGGTCTGATCTATGGCGTTCTGAATCGACTGGAAGCGAAAGACGGTACGATTCATCCAAGAGAGATTATTTTCTTTCTTTGCCGCGCAGGGCTTACCATCGTATCGGAGAAACATGAATTTATGGACTCCTTCATGGAGTATTTTCTTCTTGACAAGGAAGATGAGCGCTTCTCACAGATTCTGCCGGAACGCACACTCTTTCTCTTGCTTGAGAAGATCGTTGCGGCGGACATGGCGCTTTTGCGTGACATGGATGAAGAGGAGACACGTCTTGAGGAGAAGCTTCTGGCTGACGAGAAGCAGGATTATCCGGAACTCATATTCCGCCTGCGTCAGAAGACGCTTCTTGTAACGCAGTATGCGGGGCTTATGGTTGATCTGTCCACGATTCTCGAAGAAAATGAGAATGACCTGCTTATGCCTGACACGCTTCGCATGTTCCACCTAATCGATGCACGGGTGGCAAGGCTAGAGAGATCGGCTGCCACACTTCGCGAAAGCGTCATGCAACTTCGCGAGGCATATCAGTCTCAAGTTGATATCAGCGTCAACCAATTGATGCGGCTTTTCACGGTTGTATCGACGATCTTTCTGCCACTTACCCTTTTGACAAGTTGGTTCGGGATGAATTTCAAGTTCATGCCGGAACTATCTTACCGATTCGCGTATCCTGTGGTCGTGGTGATAAGCATTTTTATTACGGTTTTTATCGTCTGGTTTTTTCGAAAAAAGAACTATTTGTGAGACAAGCTTCCGGATGATCGAAAAGCCGGAATAGCAATCCTTTGTACAAACAGAAAGGGAATGAATGGAAATTCATACATTTAGCGAAATGATGCTGTCCGAAGAGGTAGCAAAAGCGATTCAGAAATTAGGACTTGAGACACCAACATCTGTTCAGAAGAAAGCAATCCCACTTATGATGGAAGGACACAGTCTCATCGCGAAAGCCCCAACAGGAACGGGAAAGACATTTGCTTTTGGAATTCCGATACTTGAGTATTTGAACATGAGAGAGTCTTTCGTGCAGAATCTGATTTTGTGCCCGACTCGCGAATTGGCCCTTCAAATCTGTACTGAGCTTCGGATTCTGGGTCAGTACATAAAGGGCCTTAGGATTTGCCCGATTATTGGCGGACAGCGGATGGATGCGCAGATCAGGGAGCTTGCGGGCAATCCTCAGATCGTTGTGGCGACGCCGGGACGTCTTTTGGATCATATCTCACGTAATAACGTGGATATTTCCAGCGTATATACGGTCGTTTTGGACGAGGCAGATGAGATGCTGAGCATGGGTTTTTTCAAGGATATTCGGAAGATTCTGGACTTAACGCCTGCCGACAAACAGATTGCTTTGTTTTCTGCAACGATGTCACGAGATGTCATGGATATTTCGTGGCAGTATCTACAAGGGGCAACGGAAATTGATGTCGCTCCTAAGGCAGAGGATATGCCGCAGATACGCCAATATGTGGTAAATGTACCAGAGAAAGATAAGCTTCAAGCGATGCTTGGCATTATTCGCGAAAACCATTATACGAAGATTATCGTATTCTGTAATACGAAAACGCGTGTCCGCCATCTGACAGAACAGGTCAGGAAAGCAGGACGTTCAGCAGATTGTCTGCACGGGGATATCAATCAGACTATGCGCAACAAGATTATGGATGGGTATCGAAACGGCAAATTTGAAATGCTAATCGCAACGGACATTGCAGCAAGAGGCATTGACGTGTCGGATGTTGACGGGGTGTTCAATTTTGACGTTCCAAAGGAAAATGAGTATTATTTGCATAGAATTGGCAGAACGGGGCGAGCGAAAAAAGAAGGCGCGGCGTATACGCTGGTTTCCTTTGTCGAGAAGCCGCGAATGGAAGAAATTATCCGATATACAAAGGTAAGTGTTGAAGAATTACCATTTGCATTAAAATAATTGATTAAGTAATTATTCGTAAGCAGAGCCGCATCATAAAGATCAGAGCGGCTTTTATTACGCTTTTTTTCTGCCACAACTGTAGACATCGAAAAAAATTACTCAATTTAGCTTTTATTTTAATTAAAAGACTTGCAATATTAAGTTTCCTGAATTACGATATTTTCTAGAAAATCAATTTCAAGGTGGTAGATAGTATGCGTGAGGGCGGCAGGAAAAAAGTTACGATGAACGATATCGCGGAGCATTTGCAAATCAGTAATGTGACCGTATCAAATGCACTGTCGGGCAAGAAGGGTGTTAGCCAAATCGTAAGAGAAGAGATATTTCGTGTTGCGGATGAGCTAAGCTATGTCTATCGCAAATCCTCGGCAAAACCCGAATCGGAACTCATGACGGGATATGATATTGGTATCATGACGGCACAGCGGTATCTTCAGATAGGGTCATCCTTCTATTGGGAAATGTATCAGAAGCTTGCGGTTGAATTGAAGCAGCAAGGGCTCTACAGTATCTTTGATATTCTGTCAGATGAAGACGAAGCTTCGCTTACCATCTCGAAGATGATTGTCGAGAAGAGGGTATCGACTCTCATCATTATCGGGCAGGTAACGCCAGAATATCTGCAAGCAATCAACGAGACTGGCATTTCTTGTATCTATCTGGATTTTTACGAGAAGAAGTTCGATGTGGACTCAATTACGACGGATAATTTCTTCGATATGTATTTGATGACAGATTACCTTTTCGAGAATGGCCATCAGAGAATCGGTTTTGTCGGGAACGTTCGTGCGACCACCAGCATTGAAGACCGCTATATGGGGTATTGCAAGGCACTTCTTGAACATGACATTGAGATAAATAAGGATTGGGTTATCTCAGACCGGACGGATGGCGGCAGGAATATCGATATTCTCTTGCCCGAAGAAATGCCGACTGCCTTCGTATGTAATTGTGACGAGGTGGCCTATCGTTTCGTCAAAACATTGCAAGCTCAGGGGTTTCGGGTTCCTGAGGATGTCTCGGTGGTAGGATTCGATAATTATTCGACGGCGGATGTGTCGACGACGCCAAGGATTACTACGGTTGAAGTAAATATGCGGGGCATGGCCAAGGCGGCCATAAGCAATATAATTAAGCGATATAAGAATCCAACATACAGAGCCGGGCGCATTCAGATTGGCGGAAAGATTGTCATTAAGGATTCCGTTTTGCGTTGTAAATAACTGGGAGTTCCCGTGAAAATGGCTGCTACCCCCATCCGCGTGATGGGGGTATGAGAAGGAAAAGATATGAGAAAAATGAATTTGGGCGGGCAATGGCAAATGCGCGAATTGCCCGCTGGCGAGTGGATTTGCTCCGATGTTCCGGGATCCGTGGCAAAGACGCTGATGAAGTACGGACAGATGCCGGATCCGTTTTGGAGAAATAATGAAGCCTTGGTTAGAGATTTTTCCCGAAAATCTTACGAGCTTGTGCATCTTTTTTCTGTTTCGACTGCTTTTCTGCATGAGAGAGAAGTCGAGTTGGTTTGCGAAGGGATTGATACGCTTTCCGATATTCGCCTTAACGGCGTTCTTCTTGCAAGCACAGACAATATGCACAGGGTATGGAGATTACCATGTTCGCATTTGCTTAGCGAGGGAAAAAATGAGATTCGCATCCAGTTGTTCTCGCCACTTGCTTATATTGAGAATTACGAAGCCCCTGCAGGGAAAGAGATAAGCTTTTCCGCTTGCGGCGCGATGAAGGGTAATCAATATATCCGAAAGGCACACAGTATGTTTGGCTGGGATTGGGGATATCAGGTACCTGACGCTGGGATATGGAGAGATATATATCTGGAGAGCCATGCGGGTGTCAGACTGGACGAAGTTGAGGTTTTGCAATCTCACGTAAGTGGATCAGTCGAATTGACGGTTCATACGACGCTTCACATCTTTTCGGGTGAGAAGAATGAATATGATGTCGAGGTTTGCCTGGAAGATCCCGATGGGGGCGTGCTATTCTGCGAAACACTTCCACAGAGATCGGTAGATTCGCGGGTCATAACCGTTACAAATCCTCGCCTTTGGTGGCCGAATGATTATGGCGACAGCCCCCTCTATCGACTTTCCGTGCGCGTTTTGGACGACGACGAGAATATAGAGAAAGTCCTTCATATCGGGCTTCGGACACTTACGGTGAGCCAGGAAAAAGACGAGTGGGGAAGCGAATTTGCTTTTGTCGTAAACGGCGTAAAAATTTTCGCAAAAGGTGCGAATTATATTCCTGAAGAGACCATTTATCCGTATATCACGACAAAAAAGCAGAAACACCTGATTGATTCTTGTGTAGATGCGCATTTCAATATGCTCCGCGTGTGGGGTGGCGGATATTACCCTTCCGATACTTTCTATTCGTATTGTGACGAGGCGGGGATCATCATCTGGCAGGATCTGATGTTTGCCTGCAACGTCTATGATCTGACCGATGACCTAGCAAGAAATATCGAAGCCGAAGTCAAGGATAACGTACGACGGCTTCGCCATCATGCTTGTCTGGGACTCTGGTGCGGGAACAATGAGATCGAATCGGGTTGGGATCACTGGCCTGAAATCATGTGTCATTCGGATCTTCTTCGGCAGGATTATATCGCCATATTTGAAGATCTGCTGCCAAAAACGGTCGCGGCATGCGATCAACAGACGTTCTATTGGTACTCCTCGCCATCGTCTGGCGGCCATTTTGACGCGCCTGATGATGAGAATCGCGGGGATTCCCATTGCTGGGACGTGTGGCATGGCAGGAAACCTTTCATGGAATACTGCAAGCACTTCTTCCGATTCTGTTCAGAATTTGGATTCGAGTCATTTCCCTGTATGAAAACGATCGAGACGTTCTCTCTCCCAGAGGATCGTAATATATTCTCGAAAGTGATGGAGGGACATCAGAAAAATGGCACGGCAAACGAGAAAATATTGTACTACATTTCGGAGCAATTCCTGTACCCGAAGAACTTCGAGAGCCTAGTGTATGTCTCAGGCATCATGCAGGCTGCCGCCATAAAAACGGGGGTCGAACACTGGAGACGTCATCGCGGACGCTGCATGGGGAGCCTTTACTGGCAGCTAAACGACAATGGCCCCGTGGCGTCTTGGTCCTCAATCGATTATTTCGGGCGCTGGAAAGCACTGCATTATATGGCGAGGAACTTCTACGCGCCAGTTGCCATATCTGTTGTTGCAGCATCCAATTTGATTGCCGTATACGCGGTTAACGATTCTCTTGCTGCGACGCAAATCCGATTGGTTGCCGGGGTCAAGGATTTCTCTTTTCAAGTTCTTGCCGAGAAGGAATTCGCAAGCGACATCCCAGCAGCTTCGGCAACAGAAGTTTTCAAGCAGGACTATTCTTCGCTTATATCCGGAAGAGAAGAGCGTGTGTTCTTTTACTGCCGATTGCTGCAGAATGATCGGATCCTGATGGAGGAGACCCATCTCTTTGTGCCAGACAAGTATGCTGAGCTTCCCAAAACAAATATAAAATTTCAAATGCAAAAGACGGATACAGAATATGAGATTATTCTCCGAGCAAAAAAATACGCACGCTATGTTGCGCTGGATTTTCTCGGATATGATGCGATTTTCTCGGATAATTACTTTGACATTACTTCTGATGCGCCGATGCGTATACGGGTCAAACAGATTCTTACGTTGGGATCACAAGAAGTGACCGCAGATCAATTATCGGGCGATCTCTCAATCTGTTCGTTATCAGATAGTTATTAAGCGTATGTGAAAATAAGAAGAGACAGAAACCCGGACGGAGGAGGCAACCTTGCGTACGGGTTTCTATCTCATTTGGGCAAACAATTCCGTTGCATTTTTTGACGATAAAAGAGCGGCGTCTGACCGACGCGCCTTTTGAACAGGCTAATGAAGTAGGGTGTATTTTCCATGGATACATCCATTCCGACCTGCGTGACCGTTTTCTGTGACGATGCAAGCAAGGTCTTGGCAACTTCGATCCGCTTCTCAATCAGATATTCTATAGGGGCAATGCCATAATAATTTTTAAATTCTTTCGCGAGTTTGAATTTATTCATATGAAGTTCGCTTGCAAGGACATCAAGTGTCAACAGTTCGAAATAGCGCGTGTCGAAAATCTGCTTCATGGAAGCGGCATAAAGAGGCGGAAGATGGGTTGTGCGCCGATCTACCTGTCTGGACGCAGATATTTCCGAGAAGAGATGATCTACAAGATCAAGGTATAGTGGCTCATTGTAATTCGGATAGCCTGGATGGAAATTCATGATGCGTAATAGGATGTCGGGAATGCGTGACTCGGCATTTGTCGTACAAATCAGATTACCGTCGAGTGCAAAAGCCTGGAAAGCGCTATCGGCAGCCAAGCCAGACAAATGGAAGCAAGAGGCATCAGAGGGAGTGATCTTGGGTGTAAGCGAGAATTGTGTATTTGCGGGAATAACAGTGTAGGAAGATGGAGACATAGGATAGGTTGTCTGATCAAACGAGATTTCCGCGCAGCCGGATCTGAGATAGAGAAGATAGTACCCCCCTGATTTTGTATGAATCGAGACAGAAGAATAAATCAATCCTGTCAGAAGTGCCTGGACCGGAAGTTCTCGAGTTATTTGGAAAGCGGTTTCGTGCTCTGGTATTAGATGGTTCATAAGAAATCTCCATTACGTATCTCGGAAGCATTGTTGTGTAAATTATAGCGGTCATCTTCCATTCTTGCAAGCATTTGTGTTAATTTATAGACAAAAATTATTCGTATTGGTTAATTTAATTAAGCAATTTAAGCAAAACGTTTCGCTCTGCAGGCAGATAATTACAAAATAGTGCACAATATGTGCGACGCTTTTTTGTGCAAAGTTATACAATACGGCAAAATAGCCAAGATACAAACAGAAATGCAAGATACTAGCGTGACAGGTGCTGGATTACAACATATGATACAAGCAAGGTAAAAACAACTTAATTCACCTAATTTTTAAGGAGGAACAACAATGAAAAAAGTACTGACACTCATTTTGGCTTTTTCGATGCTTTTGTCCTTGGCCGCATGCAAAGGATCAAAAGATAAGGAAACGACAGACGCCACCGCCTCATTCGAGTCAATTGTTGTCGGCGAAGATTCAACGGATCTTACCGCAACCGTCCGAATCCTGACACACAGAACAGACCTTATCGATAATGGCGGATTCGATGCCTATGTCGCTGAGTTCAACAAATTGTATCCGAACATTACCATCGAGTACGAAGGCATAACAGATTATTCTGAAACCATGACAACGCGCCTGACAGATACGGATTGGGGCGACGTCTGCATGATTCCTTCCACTGTTGAGAAGAAGTACTTGGCTGACTATTTTGTAGCTCTCGGATCCTATGACACAATCAGTGCAAAATATCAGTACATTGACAAGACATATGAAGACGTCGTCTATGGTATGCCGTCAACAAACAATGTTCAGGGTATTGTATTTAACAGAGCGGTATTTGAAGAAGCCGGCATTACGACGCTTCCGACAACTCCAACCGAATTCATTGCGGATCTTCAGTTAATCAAAGATAACACAGATGCAATTCCACTTTACACAAACTATGCAGCCGGCTGGACACTCGGCGCATGGGATTCATATATCGGCGGATGTGCGACTGGCGACGCAACGTATAAGAATCAGGTTCTCCCTCACGCGTCAAATCCGTTTGCGGATCAGGGCGATGAGACCGGACCTTATGCTGTATATTCCGTTCTCTATGATGCTGTTGCACAAGGTCTCATCGAAGACGACCCGATGTCAACGGACTGGGAAAGCTGCAAGGCGATGATAAACAATGGCGAGATTGGCGTTATGGTTCTTGGATCGTGGGCAGTATCTCAGATGCAAGCAGCCGGAGACAATGCAGCGGACATCGGCTATATGCCTTTCCCGATTACTGTTGACGGCACGCAAAATGCTACCGTAGCTGCAGACTATAACTACGGAGTGAATAAGTATTCAGATGCAGACACACAGCTGGCTTCCCTGATTTACATCAAATGGCTGACAGAAGATTCCGGTTTTGCCTATAACGAAGGCGGAGTTCCTGTTGTGATCGGCGAAGAATATCCTGCGACACTTACGGATTTTGCAAATGTAAACCTCATCGTTGACGAGCTTCCTCTTGACGGCGAAGAATCACTTCTTGGTGATATCAACACAGCGTCCGAAGTTGCTATCGACAACAATAATGCACGTGTACAGGCAATTGTCGATGCAGCATACTCGGGTTCGGCGACTCTCGATGAGCTCGTAGCAACATGGAATGATGCTTGGACAGCCGCACAGGAAGAATATGGCGCCTAATTCCATGAGACTTTCATGACATAATTTACCCGTGAGCCGGTACTCGGTGTGCCGGCTCACGAGTCTCACGGGAGGAATAAGATGAGCGAGACCGCAATAAAAAGAGAGAATAGATGGAGGAAGTGGCTGAGAAGTGCTCGCGCACAGAAGACACTTGTAGGCATCGTTTTCCTGACAATACCACTGATTTTACTGGGACTTTTTACGTACTATCCACTGGCAAAAATGGTAGAATACAGCTTCTACAACATGGGCTACTTAGGCGGGAAAACGTACGTCGGTCTGACAAACTATATCCAAATCATCAAAAATGAGGGCCTTACCGATTATTGGGCTGCTTTCCGGAACAGTTTCTATTATATGGGCGGAGCTGTCATACAACTCATTCTGGCACTCTTTTTTGCTACGGCACTCAGTTTTCGGACACGAGGCGCGTCGATTTTTAAGGGCTTCATTTTCTTTCCTTACCTGTTATGCGGAATCGCCGTCGGCTTTGTATTCAAGTATTTCTTCAAAGAAGGAATGGTCTTAGATACGCTATGCTCGGTCCTGCACATTGACACATCCTGGGTTGATCTTCCCGAGACGCTCGGCGTTGAAGGATGGCTTATGAACACCAAAATCAATAACATCTGTCTGGTTTTTACATCCGTTTGGAGATATCTCGGACAGAATATGGTCCTTTTCATCGGAGCGATCATGTCTGTCGATCCGAACCTTTATGAAGCAGCTGAGATTGATGGAGCAAACCAGTTCCACAAGTTTATTCATATAATTATGCCCAGCATCAAGACCATTATTATGCTCAATTTGATTCTATCAATTACCGGATCTCTTTGCGCGTTTGAACCTCCTTTCGTTATTACAGGCGGCGGAGCCGGAACAGACACCTATTTTACGCTGATGAATAAACTGGCTCATCAGGGCGCAAGTTCTAAGGTTGGAAAAGCGGCCGCCATGGCAGTCATCTTGCTATCCATCATCTTTGTTGTGACAATTTTGCAGAAAATCATTTTCAAAATTGCTTTCCGTGACGACAACGATTCCGGCATAGTCCGAAACAAGGAGAAGTATGATAAGCAGCTCGCCAAGAAGCAGCAAAAGCTGCGAGCGAAATATAGTGTAGACATACCAGATCGTGTGTCAACTTCAGAAAAGGGCGGTGGCAAGCTATGAATCGACGTGCGCAATATCTCGCCGATCAGGAAAAATCGGTTCTGGCAGGGAAAGAATCTGAAAGAAAAATGGCGCTGATGAAGAAAAATCGCAAAACACTTCGCATCAAGACTCTTGGGATGAAGTTTGAGATTCTGCAAAATGACTCCTTAGCATCTTCCGCAAAATCCGAGGCGTCGGGTGACCATGTCCGCGTACTTCATATCGGAAAAAAGATGATCGTATCAACTTTTACTTTGCCTTTTCACTACGTTCTCTTGCGGTTTGTTGTTGCCTTACTCAAATATCTGGTTCTGGCAACCGTGAGCTTGATTGCCGTCATACCGCTGGTTGTGTGCCTGTTTACTTCGTTTAAGAATGACACGGAATGGATCAGTTCAAGCAAGATTGCTCCTCCGATTGATTGGTCGTATTTTGACAACTATACAAGCGCCTGGCAGAAGGCGGGGATGGGGCATGCTTTTCTTCGCTCCGGCATTGTGTTAATTATCGTTCTGGCGCTATCAATTACAATGAGCGCAATGTTAGCATACGTCTTGAATCGTTTCCGATTCAGAGGCAATCGATTGATCCGAAATCTGTTCATGTTTGCGGTCTTGATTCCTGCTATTGCTTCGCAGGTCTCCATCTATCCGATGATGGCACAACTTAATCTAACTGGCAATTTGTATGGATATATCATCTTACTTCTTGGCACAGACGTTATCTCCATTTATATCTTCCTGCAGTTTTTTGAGAATCTTTCGCCATCACTTGACGAATCCGCGATTCTTGACGGCTGCACCTATTTCGGGGTCTTTTTTAAGATTCTTCTTCCGCTAACGAAACCTGCAATCATCACATGTATGATTCTGAAGGGTGTCAGCGTGTATAACGAATATTATCTTGCAAACCTCTATCTTGGAAGTGAATATGTCGTATCGACGGCACTGTATGCGTTTCAGGGACCGTACAAGAGTTCGTTTAATCTGATTTGCGCAGGGGTCCTGATTACAATGATTCCGGCACTGCTCGTATTCATATTCTGCCAGAAGCAGATCTATGCCGGGCTCGGATCAGATGCGGTCAAGGGATAATCGTACGGAATATGCAGACAATAATTAGCAGGGGAGTGTGGGAAAATGAGCAAGGCAAAAATCATCGGTCCCGAGGTCAAAAATGTTCCGTGGCAGGAAAAACCGAAAAGTGTTACGAATGCACCAATTTGGCGATATAGTGATAATCCTGTTATCGGAAGAAACCCATGTAAGGGAGTTGCAAGAATCTTTAATAGTGCCGTTATTCCATACGAAGAAGGATTCATCGGCGTTTTCCGAGGAGAACAAATTGATGGGATTCCCTATATTTACCTGGGCAGAAGCAGGGATGGATTCGCGTGGGAAATCGAAGACAAGAAGATCGACATCTTCACGGAAGAAGGCGCATTGTACGTGCCTCGATATGCATACGATCCCAGACTAGTGAAAGTTGAGGATACGTATTACCTGATATGGTGTCAGGATTTCTATGGGGCAGCGATCGGTATGGCAAAGACAATTGATTTTACTACATTTACACGTGTCAGCAATCCCTTTCTGCCCTTCAATCGAAATGCCGTGCTCTTTCCAAGGAAAATCGGCGGGAACTTTGTCATGCTCTCCAGACCCAGTGACAGCGGACACACTCCCTTCGGGGATATTTTCTTGAGCGAGAGCCCCGATATGGTTTATTGGGGGAAGCATCGGCACGTGATGGGCCGCGGATCCGCATGGTGGGAGTCTGTGAAGATTGGCGGAGGCGCCGCGCCCATTGAGACAAGCGAGGGTTGGCTTCTTTTCTATCATGGCGTTTCAGGGACCTGCAATGGCTTCGTGTATAGCATTGGCGGAGCGATTCTTGACCTTGACAACCCATCAGTCGTGAAATACAGATGCCGCAATTTTCTCCTGACGCCTGAACAGTGGTATGAAGAGAGAGGGTTCGTCCCGAATGTTACGTTCCCCTGTGCGACGATTCATGACGCGAAAAGCGGGAAGATTGCAATCTACTATGGAGCGGCTGACAGTTATGTCGGACTGGCATTCACGAAAGCGGATGATATCATCTCATACATCAAGGAGAACAGCGTCTTATCTGAAGCTGATATCTGCATCGGAGATTAAATGAATAGTGAATGGGAGTGCAAAATATGCTTCATCCAAAATATTACGTTGAACGCGAAAAGTATAACCGCGTGATTGCATTGAAAAATGAAGTGTCGGATTTCTATAATGGAATATACGAGCGTTGGGAGAATCCGGTGTTAACGCGGGATCATATTCCGCTTACGTGGAAATATGATCTGAATCCCGAGACGAACCCCTATTTTATGGAACGCCTCGGAGTAAATGCCGTGCTTAATGCGGGCGCGATTGAACGAGACGGAAAATTCTATTTGGTTGTCCGTGTGGAAGGCTATGACCGCAAGTCCTTTTTCGCGGTGGCTGAAAGTGATACGGGCGTCGATGGATTTACGTTTCAGGATTACCCGATTCTCCTGGAAGATACGGAAAAGAACGAGACAAATGTGTACGATATGCGGCTGACGAAACATGAAGACGGATACATATACGGAGTGTTCTGTTCGGAGAGCAAAGATACGCATAATCACGATCTTTCCGCGGCGGTGGCAGCGGCCGGAATTGTTCGGACCAAGGATTTGCATACATGGGAACGCCTTCCGAACCTTACGACACTTCGTTCTTCACAGCAGAGGAATGTAGTCCTGCACCCGACATTTGTGAATGGGAAATATGCATTCTATACGCGTCCAATGGATGATTTCATAGATACTGGTTCGGGAGGCGGAATTGGCTTTGGTCTCTGTGATGATATCGGGAATGCCGTGATTGACGAAGAAATCATTACCAGTGAAAGAAAATACCATACGATAACGGAAGCGAAAAACGGAGCCGGAGCCGTGCCGATTCGGACGAAGCAGGGATACATCCACATTGCGCACGGAGTCAGAAATACGGCGTCGGGTCTCCGCTATGTTATATATGCTTTTGCGACGTCTCTGGAAAAACCTTGGGAGGTCATCGCAGAGCCGGGCGGATACCTGATTGCGCCGCTTGGAAACGAACGAATCGGCGACGTCTCAAATGTCGTTTTCACAAATGGCGCCATTGCACGGGATAACGGCGACGTGTACATTTATTATGCTTCTTCGGATACAAGAATTCATGTTGCGACCACAACGATTGATAAATTGATCGATTATGTCTTCCATACGCCGGAAGATCCCCTTCGGTCTGTTTTGTGTGTTTCACAGCGTTGCGGTATGATTGAGAAGAACCAAGCGTATCTTGCTGACGAATCATGAGGAGACGCGCATAATATAGGGACGGAGCAAGCCTCGACTGATGACATACGCTCTCGCGCGATGGTCGCGCGCAAAGACCTCATGGCGGGGCGGCGTCTTGCGATTGAGTGAGGAATACGAGATGGAATTTTTGGGACTAGGCGTGGTATGTATCGGACTTTCCATATTTGTTTTAGCGATGAAGAATGATCGGTTGTTCTATATGCTATCGATTGGGAAGAGACGCAAATATGACCCGGATAACCGTGTAATGCAATTATATGTGACGTTGATGAGGGGACTGTTTGTTCTTCTTATGCTTGTGGGTATATATACGGTTATCTCTTTTTTCTTCCCATAATTACACAAAAATGGAGGAGACGAGCGTGAGCAGAAACGGAATTTATGATAATAAATTCTATAATATCATGGAAGTGATCGGCGATCTGTTCCTTTTGAATGTGATCTTTATTCTCTTCTGCCTGCCTTTCTTTACCATCGGAGCGGCGCTTTCCGCACTTATTGATGTAACCCGCCGAATGGAAAGAAAGGAGGCGCCGGCTGTTATAAAGACCTTCTATCGGCACTTTCGGGAGCACTTCCAAACGAATACGAAGATGTGGTGCGTCTTGCTTGGCGCAGGCATTCTTTTAGGCTTTGACATATGGTTTGGCATAAATATTGACAATTCACTTCGTGTCATTCTTCTTCTTTTCTGTGGTGTTTTCGGAGCGGTATATATTTGGGTGCTGATCTTCTGTTTCCCCGTTTCTCTGACCTTTCACACATCAGTCAAAGAAACGATTCGGAAATCGGCGATGATTGCAGTGATAAACTTGCCGACCACGTTACTTCTGGGGGTCTTGTACTTTGCTCCGGCCGTATTCATTCTGCTTCGTCCGGTCTTGCTTTTGTATCTTCTTCCAATCATTATCTCCTTCGGATTTTCCGGCATTCACTATGTATCCGCACACTTTCTCAACAAGGTGATGTCGGCATATGAGATTCCCGAGGACGGCAAACGATCCCCGCCGTCCTAAATCGCAAGAGACGAGTATTGCAACGAAGTGATAAGGAGGACGACATGAAATACATCAAAGGTTATACCTATACGTATGATTACAGATATACCCGATATAATGACGCCGCCTCAAGGGAATCGCTTCGTCTTATGAAGGAATCGACCGACTGTGACACGGTTATTCTTGTTTTCGGTGCACTCCAGGACACGGCGCAATCGGAGGAAATCGATTATTCCGGCGAACAGATGCCAACGGATGAGGAAGTGATCGAGATGATTTGTTTCGCCAAATCTCTTGGTCTGCGGGTCATCCTCAAGCCGTTTGTTAACTGCCGCGACGGCACGTGGAGAGCGCACATAAACTTTTTCGACATAGATATGCCGCGCGAACCGCAGTGGGGAAATTGGTTTAGAAATTACACGCGATATCAGGTGCACTTTGCAAGGATTGCCGAACTTACGGGCTGTGAGATGATGATTATCGGCTGCGAAATGGTAATGGCGCAGAAGAGAGAGAAGAATTGGCGCGACCTGATTGCGCAAATTCGTGCAGAATATAGTGGCTTGCTTACGTACAATGCGGATAAATATACGGAAGATCATGTGACGTGGTGGGATGCAGTCGATGTGATTTCTTCAAGCGGGTATTATCCGATTACAGATTGGGAACAGGAGCTTGATCGAATCGAGGCTGTTGTCAGAAGAGAGGGCAAGCCATTCTTTTTTGCCGAGGCAGGGTGTCCGTCACGGGATACGTCGCCGTTGATGCCTAATGCATGGGACGCAAAAGGAGAACTGTCTCTTGCGGCGCAGACAGCCTATTTTCAGACAATGCTTGCGCACTGCGCGGCGCGAGGCTTTGTTTCCGGATTTGCTTTCTGGGATTGGAGTTCGAATCTGTACTTGCTTTCGGATGCAAAAAACGATACGGGGTATGCGATTTACGGAAAGCCGGCCGCGCAAATTGTTTCGGATTTTTACCGGGGAAAGAAGGAAGGGAGCGGTGTATCATGATATCGTTATCGCCGATTCTTACGCATCACGCTATTCTTCAGCGCGACAGGGAAAACAGGATATGGGGCGAAATCACGTGTTCTTGCGACACGGGCATCGGTGCGGACTGCCTTCTCACAAGAGAAGAATCCATGGTGTGTGTGAAACGCATAAGACTGAACGCAACGGACATTCCCAATCGCTATTCATTTGAGGAATTTCTGCCGCCACAGCAGGCAGGCGGACCCTATACGATCTGTGTCCGTTGTTATGCCGCAGGGACACAAGATGTGATTGAGGAGACACAGATCACGGATATCTATTTTGGCGACGTATACCTTATGGCGGGTCAATCCAATATGGAATTTCGGCTTAGTAGCGATGATGAGTATAAAAACCATGCGATCTCAGACTTCGATTATCCGCTGATCAGATCTTTCCGCGTACCTCGCGTAGATTATCCGGGTGCTGAGGCAGAGAAGAATCCTGATAATTGCACATGGCTTTTGTTGTCAGCGGCTACTGCCGGAAGATTCTCGGCCGTTTCCTACTATTTTGCGCGCAACCTTTTCCTGTCATCAGACGAGAAAATACCGATTGGCTTACTTGATTCGAATCGCGGGGGAACCTCTGCTTCAACATGGGTGGATGAGACTTGTCTTCAGAAGGATCCTGAGCTCGAAACCTATCTCGATGAATATCAGGAGCTTCTGGCATCGCTGGATGTCGAGCAGAATCGACGCGATAACGAGGTATATTATGCAACGCTTGAGGTATATAATAAAAAAGCCGAACAATTGATAGTGGAGAAGGTGTCATGGCCGGAAATCGAAGAGAGGCTCGGGTTATATCCCTGGCCGCCGCCGCCCGGACCCTTTGCCTATCGCTCTCCGTGCGTGCTTTATCACACGATGATTGAGCCGTTTACACAATTCGAAATCAGAGCGGTCTTGTATTACCAAGGCGAAGAAGATGTGGGCAAGTCGGCCCTGTACAAGAAACTCCTTCGTAGTCTGATTCTGTTTTGGCGCGAGGCCTTTGGGCAACCGACACTTCCTTTTGTCCTTGTTCAGATAGCCCCCTATGATTATCTCGGCGAATCAGGCGATATGGCCGGCAATGTACGGCTTGCGCAAAGCGATCTATCTCAGGAACTTCAGCATGTATCTTTGGTGGCAACCACAGATTGCGGAGTCAAGGATAACATCCATCCGCCGTCAAAGAGAATCATTGGCGAGAGGTTGTCGCTATCCGTTCAGAAAAATGTGCTGGGAATAGACATACAAGCCGAGGGACCCATATATCAGTCTGTTCGCGCGGTACATGGCGGACTCGCGGTGAAATTCAAGACAAATAGTGCGGGGCTTATGTTTGGAAGGGACGGACACGAGATCCCCTGCGGTTTTTCCGTGACGCCAGATGGACAGAACTGGTTTCCGGCCGACGCCCGCATAGAGGGAGAAGAGATATATCTGACAACTTTGGAAACAGACAATCCCATAGCGGCGCGATACGCATTCGGCGGCTATGTTCCAGCAAATCTATATAACAGTCACTCGCTGCCCGGTGTCCCATTTGTAGCCGTACTGTCAGACGAAAAGACATAACACGATGGAGGAGCACACATGTATCCGTTCATATTACTTCCAGATGTAAAAGACTATATGTGGGGCGGAAATCGCCTGAGGACAGAGTTCGGGATCAAATCCGACAGCGATACAATCGCAGAGGCGTGGATGCTTTCCTGTAATCCGGCAGGTGCGTCTACAATTACCAATGGCGCATATACCGGGCAGACACTGGCTGAAGTGCTTTTTTCGCAATTAGATGGAATAGGTGGATCGAAAAATCCGATGGGCAGATATTTTCCTCTTCTGATCAAATTGATTGATGCAAAAAAGGATCTATCGATTCAAGTCCATCCAAAGGACGGATATGCGCTTGAGCATGAAGGAGGCCTCGGCAAAACAGAAATGTGGTACATTCTGGAGGCCGATGAAGGCGCACAGATTTGTTATGGTTTTTCTCGCCCGATTTCCCGTGAAGAAATGAGAAGGCGCATCGAGGACAACACGCTGCTTGACGTTATCAATCAAGTCCCCGTCAAAAAAGGCGACGTGTTTCTCATTGAAGCCGGCACGATTCATGCAATCGGGAAAGGAATTCTGATCGCAGAAATACAGCAAAATTCCAATACGACATATCGGGCATATGACTATAACCGAAAAGATGCAAACGGGAATCTGCGAGAGCTTCATATTGAAGATGCGCTTGCCGTTACGGATACTTCCTATGTGCCAGGCATTTCTCCTGCTCCGGTATATGCAAATGAAGACGGGTATGCAAAAGCCTGCCTTGCAATGTGCAGTTTTTTCACCGTTTTTGACCTAAAGATTGCTTCTCATGCTGACCTTTGTTGCGGCATGAAGTCGTTTCAGTCTCTTCTATTTATTTCTGGTTCGGCAAGAATATATTTTCCGGACACAGCGGCACAAGATGAGAATTATCTTGTCATGATTGAGGCGAAAAAGGGCATGTCCATTTTCCTTCCGGCGGGTATGGGAAAGTATCGGATTGAAGGAGAATGCGAAGTGTTGTTGTCGGAAAAATAAGAGGGTTCTTTGTCCTTAACGGAGATTTCCAAACTTGTCTGTGCAATGTTCGAGGTCAAGGTCGTCTTCCATGCAGGATATCCCTACAGTTTTCCCCCGAAAAAGGTATAATTGTATCTATATTTGCGCTCTCTGGGCAATTTTTGGTGGAAGGTAAAACATATGGGTTTTCCGACTTCTATTCGGTTTGTACACGCGGCAGATTTTCATTTGGGATCCTCTTTCTCCAATTTGCCCGCGGATAAGGCGGAGATAAGGAGGACGGAGTTGTTCCGTTCTTTTCTCGGTGTCATCTCGTTATGCAAGCAAGACAGACCGGATTTCCTCTTGATAGCGGGCGACTTGTTTGATAGTCCGCTGTTGCCGGAGGCAGTAACGCGTGAGGTTGCTGGCGCCTTTGCGGCCATTCCTGAAACATGTGTTGTGATAGCTCCGGGTAATCACGATCCGTATTACCCGAAAAGCGTATATGATCTTCAGGCCTGGCCGAAGAACGTTTTTGTGTTTTCAGGCGCATTTGGGAGTATCTTCTTTGCGGAGAAGAATACTCGCATCTGGGGGGGCGCTTTTCACAATCCAAGAGTTCTGGAGCCCTTGATTCCGACGAATTTTGTCTCATCAGAAGTAATAAATACCGATTCACCTGATGTAATTTCTCTTCTCGTGATGCATGGCGAGGTATGTTCGGGGGGCGGAGAATCTCATTTCTACAATCCGATATCCCTTTCGAAATTGGCTCGCAGCGGGATTGATTATGCTGCATTGGGGCACGTGCATGAGAGATCTACTCCGCAAAAGGTCGGCGGTGTCGTCTATGCATATTCTGGCTGCCCAGAACCACGCGGTTTTGATGAACTCGGCGTTAAGGGCGTATATCGGGGCGTGGTCTCGAAAGGAAACGCACAGATCTCTTTTGCCCCTACAAATATAAGGTCATATTTGCCACTATCTATTTCGGTCGATTCTTGTGACACAAATCAGGCGGTTCTCGAGAGGATTTTGTCAGCATTACAGGATAAAGGGGGCCCTTCCTTTTCGGGAAACGCGTATATATTGACGTTGGAAGGCGGAGTTGCCGGAGATTTCTTTGTTGACCTGAAAATGATTCGCGCGGAATTACTTCAACACGTATTTGATGTACGGCTTCTGGATCGAACCCACATATTATTAGACTATGCCGTTTTGCGGAAGGAAAAGTCACTTCGGGGGGCTTTTGCGGACATTTTGTGTGCAGAAGCAGAGGCAGCGCGGATAACCGGGAACGAGGCGGCTGCGGCAAGCTGTGAACGGGGCTTGTCACTGGGGCTCAAAGCCTTTTTTGGGGAGGTGGGGCTCTGTGAAGATCAATAGTATTTATATCAGTGGTTTTGGCAAACTCTGCGACATGAAGATGGATTTTGGCGACGGCCTAACTTTTGTCATCGGTGACAATGAATTTGGGAAAAGTACAATTTTGGCATTTATTCGCGCGATGTTTTATGGGTTTCCTGCTAGAAGCTCTTCGCGGGTTATTGATTTTGACCGAAAGAAATATACCCCGTGGCAGGGGAATCTGTTCGGTGGATCGATGGAGTTTACCCATGAGGGAAGGCGCTATCTTCTTGAGAAGGTTTTCGGGAAACGGAAGGCAGATGACCGGACAACGCTATCCGTTCTTCCTGTGGGTCGCGTTTTGCAGACGGATCATCGTGAGATTGGGGAATTTCTTTTCGACTTGAGTGAGGCAGAGTTCGTGAACACAGTCTTTGTCGGACAGCTTGCATCGGCATTCGAAAATACAGATCGGGATGCATCGTCGCTTGCGGCTCGCCTTTCCGTGGATGGCGACCCGGGTAATTTCGAAAATGATTATGATGTGGTGCGGACACGTCTCAAAAACGCGATCAATTTGCTTGAGCAGACAAGGGGACAGGGCGGTCTAATCGTCCGATTGGATAGAGAGCGAGAGGATCTGATCGCAAGTCAGGCGGTCTGGAGTCAGCTGTGCGTGCAGTCGGAAGAATGGCAAGCAAAATTACAAGAGGCTTCGGCCCTGCAAAAGGTTCTTACAAAAGAAATATCGGAGGCGGAACAGTTTGCGGCTGAAAAGGACACGGAAATTGCCACTCTTCGTCTACGCATCCGCGAGGCTGAGCTTTCGCTAGAACGAAAAAAGCAGGAGACAAATTACGCTAGACAGATGCAAGAGCAAAGGACTGCTTATGCACAGGAAAAGGAGACTGTTTTCGCGATGCAGAAGGAGACAATTGCATCTCAGAAAAAGGCGGTCCAGCGTGAGAAGGCCCTTCTTGACGAAAAACGTTCCGTAGTATCGCAAGAAGAAGAGCGGCAAACGCGAGGAGATGTACAGGGTAGAACAAAAGAGGCTAGAAGGAATCGCCCCTTCATTTGGGGTCTGGGGATTGCATTATGTATAGGACTTCTTGCCCTATGGGCAAGCCGCAATCTGCTTATAAGTCTGATCGGCGGGCTAATCTCTTTTGGTCTGATACTTTTGGGTTTCTATTTATATGAGCGGCACAAGCCCGGTCTTCCTTCGGAAAATCCGAATATTTCTTTTCGGCAAAACAATGAGAAGCTATCCGCTGAGGTGAAAGCACAGGAGAGAGAGTATCTTGCATCGTGCGCATTGCTGGCAAAGCTTGAGAAGGATTTCGCTGAGGAAGAGCAGAATCTGTCTTCGCAACAGGCGCTCATGACGAAGCAGATGCCGGCCGATGGCGTAACGGAGGAAGGCATTCTCAAGGCACTTTTCGTTCTTCGAGAAAATGAGGCGAAGCAGAAAGGCCAGATAGCATCGGCTCTTGACTATATTCAGGAACATAAGTCAAAGCGCGAATCGCTTATGATCGAGATTGCCCGCATGGAGACAAATCGGGAAAACCTAGTATCTGCATGCGCCAAGGGCGCAAATATAGACGAGCAAATTCGCACTTTGGAAGCAAAAATTGTGCTGGCCAATGAATATCGCATGGATTTGCAGGTTGCGATGCGTGGCATGACGGCAGCGGCAGAACGCATGGAGAATGATTTTGTACCGCGCGTCAATAAGCGCGCGGGCGCCTATCTTTTTGCACTTACAGAAGGGAAATATTCGGCCGTTCATACCGATCGGACGTTCCATGTATCGGTTGCGACGGAAGGCGAATATTCATACAAGGATGCCGGGTTTTTCAGCGGAGGAACAACGGATCAGGTGTATCTGTCTATTCGCCTGGCTATTTCAGACATCCTGGCGAGAAAGGATCATGCGATGACAATTCTTCTTGACGATTCGCTGGTTCAGTATGATGATAGAAGAGCAAAAGCGGCGATCCGTTTGTTTGCCGAGATGTCCGCGACACGGCAGATCATTTTATTCTCGTGTCAGACACGTATGAAGGAATTATATGGGCAGGTACGAGAAGAAGGGAAGAAGGCATGAAAATTGCTTTGTTATGCAAGCCCGAGGCTAAGACCACGGATAACAGATCGAGAAGGACGATTCGCATTCTTCTGTGCGTTTCGTGTCTGCTGCTTGGGTTTCTTGCCATGTCTCAGTATTTGTCTCTCATAAAGACCAAGGAAGAGATATTTGTTGAAGGGAAGACTTATGATGAACTAGCGGCGGATTATATCGTGCTTCTTGCGAAAAACGAGAGCCTTCAGACGAGAAATTCCGATCTGGCGGACGAACTAAGCAGGATGAAGGGAGCGCAAAATGACGATGAAGATTCATCGCTCATTCTGACAGATGAGATGCGTGCTTCTCAGCGCGAGGCGGGGTTTCTTTCCGTTTACGGAGAGGGACTTGTGATAACGATCGATGCCGATAGTGCCGTTACGGTTAATTCGAATATGATTATTCAGCTGCTCAATGAAATCAAGGCGTCAGACGCGCAGGCGATTGCAATTAATGGGCAAAGATGCGTGGCAATGACGGAAGTGCGGGATACGGTGAGTGGATTTACGGTAAATGGAGCTTCCTTCTCCTATGCAGATGATGTTATTATTATGGCGACAGGTAACAGTGTCAACATGTATAATGCATTACAGATGGTTGGCGGCGTATTGGACAAATGGACCGAGAAGGGCGTCAGTTTCCATATTGAGATATCAGAAAGCGTATCGATCAATGCAATTGATGCGGCATCGGCATTAAGAATGGATTTGTCGGCATATACTTCATGAGCGAGGCAAGAGGAGAAGTATGCGCAAATTGTGGAGGAATAGAACAAAATGAACAGAGATAGAGCGATGAATGTTTTCCTATTATTCCTGTTACTCTCACTGACTTTTGTGTGGCTATTTCCCGTCTATTTTTCATATGGAATTGCATACGTCAGAACGATTTCGCTTGTGGAACGCCTTCTGAGCCTTCTTTTTGTCCTTTTGTGGATAGCTTTTTGCGGATACACAGCATGGAGGAAGAGAATCCCACTGTTATTTGGCGGCATAGCCTATTCTCTACTGACCTATATTCCCGGGCTGTTTTTGCCTGGCCTGGTCAAAATGGCTGAAGGAAGCGATCCAAGTGTCGCAGCGGGTGTGGCAGAGTTTTTCTTTCAGCGGCTGTATGAGTTGACGCGTGCGCCACTTGTCGGAATTTCGGTCTTGTTTTCAGCGAAGCAAGCGCCAGGGCTTGGCAAACTGATGCTTCCGATTCTATTGATTACGTATGTTTGCGTTCAGATGATCCGCGGATATCGGAATGCGTATCTTGCCGAGCAACTACATCTGGACGATGTCGCGTATTCTCCGAATCCGGATTTGGCACGAGAACTTGGCAGAATGCCTGAATCAGAACTCGCGCCGCAGCAGGAAAGACAGACACAGGTCGTGCAGGCAGGGGTTCGTGCAGCTGCACCGCAGCAGGATCCGCCGTCTCCGCTTCCGCCCGCAGGGATAAGGCAAGCTTCGCCTTCAGAGGCAATCCTTCTCGGAGCGCCAGAGGAACCAGAACAAAGAAGATGATCGTCTCGGAATGATCTGGATGCGGATTTGATCATAAGGCTCTTGCATCCTTCAAAGAAATCGAATAGAATGAGGATAGATTGGCGATATTGCAACACATAGTTTTCGTTATTACGAAGTGAAGAGGTGAAAAACATGTCAAACAATAAATCCTTCTGGCGAGCTTGGCTCGAAGGCAAAACCGACAAGGACGAGAGCCGTGCACAAGTTTCTGCCGACCCAATGGAAGAAGGATTGGAGAATCTAGCGTGGAAGTCCCCGGAAGGGAAACCTATCATTAAGAAGAGAAAGAAGAGAGAGACCTTTGGCGAGGAGATCGGGAATACGATCACTCATGGCGTCATGGCTCTTTTCATGCTTTTCATGCTTCCTTATGCTGCAATACGCGCATATATTCATGCACCGGAAGGCATGAAGATTCTGGATCCTGTCTGTGTTTCTGTGTTTGTGATTTCTGTTTTCTTCATGTTTACGGCGTCAACGATCTATCATGCCATGGCGCCAGCGACAGAGCATAAAGCCGTCATGAATCGGATAGACCATATCATGATCTATTTTGCCATTGCCGGGACATATACACCTATTTGTTTGTCTGTTATTGGCGGGAAATTGGGAATCGGTCTGTGTATTGCGCAGTGGTCACTTGTCGTTGCCGGTACACTTGACAAGGCACTCGCGTTTTCGAAATCCCTGCGATCCTAAGTATTTACCGTTGCGATTTATCTGCTCATGTGCTGGATGGTGGTCTTCTGTCTGCCGATCTTAAATGAAAGCACAACAGCTCCCACATTCTGGCTCATTTTCGCGGGCGGCCTTTGCTATACGTCCGGCGTTGTTAGCTTCTCAATGAAGTTTCCATTTGCTCACATGGTCTGGCACTTTTTGGTCGACTTCGGTGCGATCTGCCATTTTCTTGCGATCGTATATTTTATGCGATAACCCTTGCTTTTCTAGGGTGCGTGAACTCTTTCGGAGTCGGTATTCAGGATCGAAAAGTGCGGGATACGTTCGTTGACACATATATTTTAGCATGCTAAACTGAAAGCGGTTTTCGAAAACTTTCGAGGGGCGCTTTTTGCGTTGACAGGTGTGATGTGGCGACGATTAAGGATATTGCCGATAGGATTGGCATTTAAATCAGCACCGTTTCAAAGGGACTGAGTAGGGCACACGATATAAGCGAAGAGACAAGGCAGGC
>JBPOHB010000177.1:0-1519 GCA_052036055.1 Bacillota bacterium
CTGTCTCAACAGTGATTCTGCTTCGCAGATCATTCAGAAGCAGCGTCTGGTGCGTCTCGGCAAGACCGAGTTCCCAAGGCAGACCGGCGTGACGAATACTTGTTCTCGGAGAGGCGCCGGTTCCGCCGTCATAACCGCTAATCAGAACAACATCCGCACGTCCTTTTGCAACACCAGCAGCAATCGTTCCGACACCGACTTCAGAAACCAACTTCACGTTAATTCGAGCGTATTTGTTCGCATTCTTAAGATCATGAATAAGCTCCGCAAGATCCTCTATTGAATAGATATCATGATGAGGCGGCGGCGAGATCAGTCCGACACCCGGTGTCGAATGGCGAGTCTGAGCGACCCACGGATAGACCTTTCGTCCAGGAAGCTGTCCGCCTTCTCCCGGCTTTGCTCCTTGCGCCATCTTGATCTGAATCTCACGAGCATTGACAAGGTAATGACTTGTAACGCCAAAACGTCCTGAGGCAACTTGCTTGATCGCACTGTTTTTGGAATCCCCATCGGGAAGCGTCAGGAACCGAGCTGGATCCTCTCCGCCCTCTCCTGTATTACTCTTTCCTCCAAGACGATTCATCGCAATGGCAAGAGTCTCGTGTGCTTCCTTACTAATTGATCCGTAAGACATCGCGCCTGTCTTAAATCGGCGAACGATCGACTCGACAGATTCCACCTCGTATATTGAAATGGGTTGCTTCGTCGGAACAAATTCGAGAAGTCCGCGAATCGTGCATAACTTCTGTGTCTGGTTATTAAGCAGCTTGCTGAATTCCTTGAATTGATTGTAATCACCGGAACGAACAGCCTGCTGAAGAAGATGTATTGTCATTGGATTGAAAAGATGATACTCGCCATCTTTTCTCCACTGATATATGCCTCCCGCCTCAAGACCGTTGTCTGGCGAATTAACGGCAAACGCAGGCAGGTGACGCATATTTGTCTCGCGGGCAATCGCATCCATATCCATCCCGCCAATACGGCTCGGAGTGGAAGTGAAATACGTATCAATTACGTCATTTCCGATTCCGATCGCTTCGAAAATCTGTGCCCCCTGATAGCTCTGGATTGTTGATATTCCCATCTTTGACAGCACTTTGATAATTCCCTTAACAGCTGCCTTCATATAGTGCTTAATCGCCTCGTCAACCGAGATATTCTGAAGGAAGCCGCGACGAATCTGATCTGCAATCGTCTCATATGCAAGATAAGGATTGATTGCCGAAACACCAAAACCGATAAGGACGGCAAAATGATGCACTTCTCTTGGCTCACCTGATTCGAGGATGAGACTAAAGTTCTTTCTCTTTCTCATACGGGTCATATACTGGTGTAAACCCGATACAGCAAGAAGTGCCGGAATGGCGGCGTGTTCTTTATCAACTCCGCGGTCCGACAAAATAATGATATTCGCACCATCATCGACTGCTTTCTCTGCCGCTTCAAATAAATCAGATAACGCCTGCGCTAGCTCTTCCCCGCTACCTCCAGCACAAAACAGAATCGGGAGCGT
>JBPOHB010000115.1:0-14823 GCA_052036055.1 Bacillota bacterium
ATAATCAGGGTCAAAAATGGGCGAGGATATATATGCGGCAGACGTAATGATCTTAAACGTTGAACCAGGAGCATATTGACCGCTGAATGCACGATTAAAAAGGGCTGTATCGGGTATGTTGGTATACGATATAACGGACTCGGGTGTTGTGCTTGGCGAGCTTACAGCAGCGATGATATCGCCTGTCTCATAATTCAGAAGCACAACGGAACCTTTCCTTCCATCGAGTAAATCATATGCCTGTGCGGATATATCAGCATCAATGGTTAACGTGACGTCATCACCAGATAAGCCTTTTCCTTGAAAATCAAGAATAAACTGATTGAATGCATTTCGATCCGTTCCAAGAAGGACACTTTGATAATTGGCTTCAATTGTATTTTCAATATTATGGGTGTAATCGCCTACAATTTGCAGCGTGGCAACTGCCACATCCGAATCCTCGGCATATATTCTTTCTCCGTCTACACTTTGTGCAAGAACATATCCTGACCGATCATAAATGGAACCTGCAAGCGCATAAATGGATTGAAGGGAATCTTTGTTTTCGCCGGCAGCAACCATCAACTCGTTTTTGCTGCGAATTTGCTGGTAGAAGAGTCCGGAAAGTAATGAGATTGACAATACAAGAAAGAGCACCAGAATGATCTTGATATTTCGCATGAGCATCTTCATCGTATTTCACCCCTTCTTTCTCCCCGCGCGGATAAACCCAAGAGTAGCGCGAAAAGGACCATAATGGTTAAGACAGAGCTTCCACCACGCGCGATGAGAGGAAGTGTAGCGCCAGTCAGGGGAAAAAGTCCTGTCACACCAGAGATTACAACAACAGCCTCGACAAATAACATGGATCCAATCGCAAGTGCAAGGCTCGACGAGAAACCGTCATGAGATAGAATTGTGATTCTTGCACTTCGTAGCCATATAACAATGAAGATGAGCACAATACATATCCCTGTAAGGATTCCAAGCTCTTCGCAAATAATGGCAAACACCATGTCAGAGGAAGCAAGTGGAATCCCACTTGGGCTTCCGTTTCCTACACCTCGACCAAAAAGCCCTCCGCGTGCAACTGCCTGAAGCGAATACACGATCTGTCGGTTGTTATCATTAACCTCTGTCCACAGACTTGTCCAGCCGAGAATTCGCCGCCTTACATGATCAAATAGAGCAAAGGCGATGGCGCCAACAGCAGAACCTGCAACAAGAATAAGAAGCGTCGTTATATATTCGGATGTCATCACAACGTATACGACAAGTGTTGTTGGGAGAAGAATCATTGCTGAGCCCAGATCAGGAAGCATCATAATCAGCAAAAAAACAAATGCCGCCCAGCCAGCGAAAATAAACTGATTTTTGCGAGAGGCTCGGTTTTTAAAAAAACTGGCAAGAACAATTAGGTAAGTTACTTTGGCAAATTCAGTTAGTTGCAATGAATTTCCTGCAATTTGGATCCACAGAGTTGCGCCATGTGAATCCATCCCATTTCCGAAGATGAAGGTAATGATAAAGAATAGAGGGGTTAATATGGCGCATATTTTTCCCATTTTTTCGAGCATGCCAGTTTTTGAGACAATTATGCAGATGATGGGGAGAATAAGGAAACCGAGGCATAGAGAAATGACTTGTGAATTCAGCTCTTTCAGCACGGAAATATCATTTTTGATAATCCCAGATGACTGGAAAATCTGAAGACGTAGTTGGACGAGAAGCCCGATGTAGGATAGTTCAATCATCACAAGAAGAAGAACTCGATCAAGATTCTTCATTATGATCGGAAGAAGCAAATAATACAGATTCGAAATGACAAAAAAAACGAAAAAGCCTAGACGAATACTTCTTCCAAAAGCCTTGTCTGCATCAGATACAAAATGCAAAAAGAGAAGGGTAGATACAATCATAAACCCATTCATACAAATATAGGCACCGCCAACATGTAGAAAAGATTTTGCTTTGGGATAAACGGGAATTGTATCCGAGTATGCAAATGAAATGCTGGCGTCATCGGCTTCTTTTCTCTCATCAACAAATGTAAACATGGCATCGCCGATACCAAGAATATCTCTGTTTGTTATGAGGACAGGGTCATGAATTTCTATGCCATTTAGGTAGAGTGGGAAATGTGTCGCCCCAGGTCTCACATACCATGCATTATCAAAAAAATAAAGGACAGCATGTCTTTTTGCAACGAGGCGGCTCTTAATGCGGATATCGCACGAAGACGATCGCCCGATTATTGTCGTATGAAAAATTGAAAAGCTTCGGCACTCCGCCGCCTTATTGATACAATCATTTGCGATTAAGAAGAAGCCACGAGAAGGGAGAACGCTTTTATGCATATTCCATCTGAGTTCAAGTATGGCATGCATAGTTAGCAACAATGCAAAAGCAAAGATGAGAAAGACGAGTACGTATCGAACCAGGTAAGATAGTTGACTCAAATCCATAAAATTACCTTTGTATCAGATAATAAACCAGACATAAGTATGCGGCGCATATTCCGGCGTGAACAATCGAAAACCGTATGGCAACCTGTGGATTCGTCCAATCCAGATTCTTTCGAAAATGATCATGAATGGGGGTTCGGATATTGGTAAGTATCGAGATTTTCATGTATCTTTTCAGCGATATTTTGATGATTCCTGCACTTCCATCGATAATAATTAGCAAACAAATCGGAATATATGCAAAGGGCTGTTTTGTCATCATGATACTGACTGCCAAAAAGACTCCCAATGCTCTTGATCCTGCGTCCCCCATGAGCAGGGAACTGGGATGTGTGTTAAACCAAAGATACGCAACGAGAATCGAGACCATGATGGGAAGTAAATCACTATATCGACTCGATGTATCAAGTAGCATGGAAAGAATATACATAGATATCAGTGAGATAATCACAAGACTTGCGGATAAACCATCTACTCCGTCCGTACAATTTGTGACGTTGATAGAAACAAGTACAAGAATGAACGCAAGAATAAAAAACACACCCCATGGCAGCGTCCGAGAGATGCCAAGAATGGGGAAAATAACTTCACGGCTGGATAAACAGGAAAGAGCTCCTGCGACACCAATCGAGATTATGACGTCAAGAAGTGCCTTCTTATACTCGCTCCACGGTATCTGTGCACGATCATCCATATAGCCGAAAAGCATTGCCAAGAAGAGGAAGACATAGGATAACAAATACACTGCCTTCATCGGAACAAATAGTAATGCAGTTACAATAAATATGGAAATGAATAGTATGCCAGCTCCGGTTGGTTTCCCTTTGCTTATGGTTCCTTCAATCGCATATGCACGGCCATGATCTGTCGGTAGAAGGGCTGATGCATATTTAAGCGTGATAAATGTGGCTACAAACGAAAAAAAGCTCCCTAATACGATAAAAACATATGGATTCTGAAAATTAATTATTTGTGTTAGCAAGAAACGGCCTCCTGATGTGATCATTTTGCATAAAATCAGGTGTTTATGCACACATGGATATAATATCATAAATTGACGCGATCGCGTGTAAATGATACAGTGACTAGGCGCGAAGAAAAGCGTGTATAATAAGTGTAAAAAAATGAAATAGAACGATCGGAGGCAATAGGCATGGACTTTCAAGCCAGAATTGCAGAATTATTATCAAATGTATCAGGTATAGATGTTGATACGATCATTATGGCTATTGAAGTCCCTCCGCAAAAAGAAATGGGAGATTATGCTTTTCCTTGCTTTTTGCTGTCAAAATCTTTGCGCAAACCACCACAAGTAATTGCTGAAGATTTGGTTAAGGATCATCGCCTTCACGCACCGTTTTTATCGAATATCAAGGCAACAGGAGGATATGTCAACTTCTTTGTTGATCGTGGCGATTATGCAAGTGATGTGCTAAGTGAAATACTGACAAAAGGGCATGACTATGGTTGCTCTCGTGTTGGAAATGGGAAAACGATTTTGGTCGAATTTTCGTCTCCGAATATTGCGAAACCCTTTCATGTTGGTCATGCATTTACAACAATTCTCGGGCATTCTCTGTCGCGTATATATGAGAAATTAGGTTATCGTGTTGTTCGGATGAATCATTTGGGCGATTATGGGACGCAATTTGGGAAGCTTATCACGGCATATCGACTCTGGGGTGATGAGAATGCGCTTGAAGCGGCTCCGATCAAAGAACTACTTCGCATTTACGTCAAATTCCACGAAATGGAGAAGGAGAATCCGGAACTGACAATACGTGCTCGAGATAATTTCCGCAGACTAGAGGCAGGGGATTCGGATGAGGTTGTATTATGGAAGAAATTCCGCGACCTCTCCTTGAAGGAGTTCTCGTCTATCTATAAGCGCCTTGGTGTCTCTTTTGATAATTATAACGGTGAAAGCTATTATAGTGACAAGATTCCTGATGTGGTTAATCAACTGACTGAGAAGCACCTTCTGACTGATAGCGAAGGCGCGAAAGTAGTCATGCTCGATGAATACAAATTGCCGCCTTGTATCATCCTTAAGTCTGATGGTACAACTATATATGCGTCTCGTGACATTGCCTCTGTCTTGTATCGTTACGACACGTATCATTTTGACAAAAATATCTATGTTGTCGGTTCGCCTCAAGCTCTACACTTCCGTCAGGTATTTTCTGTTCTTGATAAGGCTGGCTATTCTTTTGCAAAAGACTGCATTCATGTTGGCTTTGGACTAGTCAAGTTTGCGAATATGAAATTTTCCACACGTGAAGGAAATATTGTTGTTCTTGAGGATCTACTTGATGAAAGCGTTGCAAAGACATATGAAATCATCAAAGAAAATGCATCGCTTAGAGGAACGGATATGTCAGATGCCGAAATCCATGAAATTGCTGAGAAAGTTGGCATTGGTGCCGTCATCTATACATATGTTAAGGCGGGGAGAGAAAGAGACATTATCTTTTCTTGGGAAGAAATGTTGGATTTTGAAGGAGATACGGCACCATACTTCATTTATACATATGCACGTACACGATCCATACTTCGAAAGGCAAAAGAAATGGGCGTGGTTTTTGCACATCAGGAGGATGCGTCTTTTCATCTACTAACATCAGATGAAGAATTTGCGGTCCTTCGGGCGATTGCAGATCTCCCAGATGCGATTTGCAAAGCACAGGCGAGCAATGAGCCCTTTATGATTTCTCGGCAAATTGCGCTCATTGCGCGAGCCTTTAATCGATTCTACAATAATTCCCCCATTTTGCTTGGCGCAGACGAGAATCTTCGACTTGCAAGATTGGCACTTTGTGAGGCTGTCTGTACCGCTATCTCTGTTGGTACTGAATTACTTGGGATTTCTGTCGTTGAGCGGATGTAACTAGATTAAGCGTAATATGAGGACACAGATTATGGAAATGCCGAATTTTAATGATATTTTGTATGAACGGCCTTCACTTGAGCAATTTCGTGATTGCGCGCTTCGTGTTCGACTTAAGATTATGACCGCACACACCGAAGGGGTTGTTGCGGCCGCACTTGCCGAATTTCAGAAGGAATTGAGTCATTTTGAGACACATTCCGCACTGTGCAGAATTAAACATGATACGGATACGTCAGATCCATTCTATCTTGATGAATTATCCTACTTTGAGATGGCTGATGCCGTAGTATCCGATTTATCTTCTGGGGTATATTCAGCACTACTGAGTTCTGATATTGCAGATGTTTTGAAGGCAGAATTTGGTTCAATGATTTTTCTCAAAGCCCAAAACCGTAAAGACACCGTTTCAACAGAAATCATCAACGACTTGGCAGAAGAGGCTTCACTTCAAAACGAGTATGATCAAATCCTTTCTGATTCGCTTATACATTTTCGCGGGCAAGATTATTCCTATTCGATGATGGATCCCTTTTTAGAATCAACAGATAGAGAATACCGAAAAGAAGCACATGAGGCCGTGAGTCATTTCTACTCTGAAAACAGCTCGCGCTTTGATAACATATTTGATCAGCTTGTAAAGTTACGGTCCAGCATTTCAACGAAATTATCGTATCCATCTTTTGTTGAATTAGGATATAAGAGAATGGAGCGCTACGATTATACTCCGGAAATGGTATTACAGTTCAGGCAGAATATATTGAAGTACATTGTTCCTATTACGACAGAGATCCGTAGGTTACAGCAAAATCGTTTGGGTGTATCAGAACTTAAGTATTATGATTTGCCTGTAATTTTCGCAAATGGTAATCCGAAACCATGCATTTCAGTCGATCAATTTCATGGCGCTGCATCAAGAATGTTTCAGACGATTTTCGAGAAAGACCCGAGTTTCTATGATGTCTTGTATCAGCATGGATTCACTGATCTTAAGGCAAGAAAAGCAAAATCCACCGGCGGATATTGTGCGACACTCGTTGATTATGGCATTCCTTTTATTTTTACCAATGCAAATGGAATGTCCGATGATGTGACGACCTTGATTCATGAAGCTGGGCACGCGTATGCTGCGATACGTAGCGTCGATAGTTCTGCCTTCATTGAGTGTATTTCTCCGACCCTTGAGACCTGTGAGATTCATTCTACCGCTATGGAGTATCTCTCGTATCCATATCTTGAGAATTTTTTCGCAGAGGATGCTGATGCGTGCAGGCAATTGCACATGACGCAATCTCTACTATTTCTTCCGTATGGTTGCATGGTTGATGAATTTCAGCATCTCGTATATTCGAACCCAGAGATGTCTTGTGAAAACCGTCATCAGATTTGGCGCGAACTGGAAGAGAAATATCAGCCATTTCTTGATTATGATCATATGAATTTCTATGAAAAGGGTGGCGCATGGCAGAAGAAGGGGCATATATATACGGACCCGTTCTATTATATTGATTATTGTCTTGCTCAAGTGGTTTCTCTTGAGTTATGGGATATGTCGCGAGAAAATCCCAAGAAAGCCCTGCGCGTATACGATCAATTATGCATGGAAGGCGGCAACGCAACCTTCCTAGAGCTACTTGCTAAGGCGGGTCTAGAATCTCCTTTTTCGACAGATATAATTAAGAGAGTCGCATATCGCGCTTGCGATTTCTTGAATTTATGAAGTTGCCTGAAGCGTTTGTAACACGCATGAACAAGTACTTCTCGGATCATACCGAACTGGATCCTGTGGCTTTTTTCGCAAGTTTTGACGAGGTTAATCCGCGCGGAATTCGAATCAATCGTTCCAAAGTTCAAAGGGATGAAGATGTCACGATTCTGACAGATATTTCCGGTGCTTGTAAGCCGATTAGCTGGTGTAGAGACGGGTATTACATGCAAAGTGATCCATGTGGGAAAGATCCATATTATCATGCGGGTGTTTACTATATTCAAGAGCCAAGTGCCATGCTTCCTGCTGAAGTGCTTGGTGCAAAACCAGGGGAGAAGATCCTTGATATTTGTGCCGCACCAGGCGGTAAGGCAACGCGCATTGGCACGGATCTGCGAGGGGAAGGCCTGCTAGTCGCCAATGAGATTTCGGCGGATCGTGCGAGAGCATTACTTCGAAACATAGAATTATTTGGTATTAACAATGCCGTTATCACAAATGAATCTCCCAATCATCTGCAAGAACGTTTCCCACACTATTTTGATCGGATACTCATTGATGCACCCTGTTCTGGCGAAGGCATGTTTCGTAGAGATAAAAATGCAATGAGAAGCTGGGAGAAATTTGGTCCACGCGTCTGTGAAGCCATTCAGAAAGAAATCCTTGTGGCAGCACACCACATGCTTCGACCCGGCGGGCATCTTGTGTATTCAACCTGTACTTTTGGTACTTCCGAAAATGAAGACATGATAGATGATTTTCTGCTTGAGCATCCTGAATATCAGGTTGTAACGCATACGTTTGGAGAAGGCATTACGCCTTGTTCTGGCAAACGGTTTTCGGGTGGAATGCGTATATGGCCACAGAATGCTGCAGGCGATGGACATTTCTGCGTACATCTTGTAAAAGGTGAGAGTCAAGGTGTTACAGTAAATCCTCCGCCTACAGGAAAGGTTCGTCGGCAGAATCCACAATCATTGTTTTCTGTGCGATCGGCGCTTGATGCATATGCATGCTTTTTGAAAGAGTTCTTCGTAGACGATGCCTATCTTGAGGCGCTGAAAATTGCCCAAAAGCAGTTTATACTTCAATCAGATAAGATTCATTTGCTCCCCGTACCTGTGGATACTTTTCATGGACTTAAGGTGGTAAAAATGGGCGCGTTTCCAGGTGAAATTAATGAGACACCAAAGGGAAGGATATTCATACCTTCACATGCATTGGCCTTGTCGCTTTCAAGAAGGAAGGTGCGAAAAGATCGCATCCTTACGTTATCTCGAAAGGATGATCGATTGCTAAGGTATCTTCGCGGAGAGACCATTCAAATCAATTCTGAAGAAAAAAATACTCTTGTCTCTGGCGGATATATACTTATATGTGTCAATCAATTTCCACTTGGATTTGGGAAAGTATCTGATAATATGATTAAGAATCAATACCCGAAAGCATGGCGCTTACAATGAAGGGATCAATATGAGTAATTATGCAAACAACCCCGATGATTTTGTTGTAGCTACACAAAACAAGGATAAAATTCAGGAAATTATGGAAATCCTGAAAGCGATGCCTTTTCATATTGTGTCAATGTCCGAAGCTGGTTTTGATCAGGACATAGAAGAGACAGGGTCAACATTTGAAGAAAATGCACTCATCAAGGCACAAGCGGTTCACGATGCTATTGGCGGTTATGTCATGGCGGATGACTCTGGCTTGTCCATTGATGCACTCGGCGGAGCTCCCGGGATATATTCTGCACGTTTTCATGGGAAGGACTCGACATATGATGAGAAAATAACGGCGCTATGGGATTTGCTTCGAAATGTGCCATTATTAGAGAGGACGGCGCATTTTGTCTGCGCCATCGCAGTCGTTCTGCCTGACGGAAGTCATTTTGTCGTACGTGGAGAAATTGATGGAATAATCTATGATAAAAAAGTCGGTGATAATGGTTTTGGGTATGATCCAGTCTTTTATGTTCCGTCACTTGGCAAAACAACCGCACAATTACTCCCGCGTGAGAAGCACTTGATCAGTCACAGGGGAAAAGCACTTCGTGCCATGCTTGCGAAATTGCAAGGATCATGATATAGTATCAGTGAAAAACAGTTGTGTTTCTCTCGTGGACATATGATTTGCCTAACGGCGTTTTTTTATATGATTTTTGTACTTGGAGGGCGAAGAAATGGCACAGAGCAACGACTATTTTCTTGTAAAAGCTGATGTTCTGCCTGAAGTATTCGTTAAGGTTATGGAAGTGAAACGACTCCTGAATTCAGGGAAGGCAAAATCGGTCAATGAAGCAGTGCAACGTGTAGGTCTGTCAAGGAGTGCTTATTACAAATATAAAGATGCCGTTATGCCTTTTTATGAGACTAGTAAGGGTAAGCTCGTTACGCTCATTGTTGCTGTTGAGAATTTCCCCGGCATTTTGTCAGGCATTATTCAGTCTATTGCTTTTGCAAAAGGCAACATTTTGACCATTAATCAGAATATTCCCCTCAATGGTCTTGCAGATGTCTCCATCTCAATGGAGACAGATCTTATGAACAGACCTATTGAATCATTACTTACGGATGTTACTAAGATTCCTGGTGTCAGATCTTGTAGAATCTTAGCGCGCGAATAAATTACACTTGGAGGTTTGCATGATTTATGCGGCAATTTTAGGTTTTGGAGTTGTGGGTTCAGGCGTTGCTGAAGTCTGCGAAATGAATGCCTCGCAAATTGAAAGGCACTTGGGTGCGCCTCTTCGGATCAAAAAAATACTCGATGTTCGCGACTTTTCCGGTTCGCCCTATGCATCACTCGTTACAAGTAATGCCGACGAGATATTTTCCGATCCAGATATTGCCGTTATAGCGGAAACCATCGGCGGTGCAACCATAGCATATGAATTTACGAAGCAAGCCTTGTCATGCGGCAAATCCGTCGTCACTTCGAACAAGGAATTGGTATCAAAGCACGGCGTTGAGCTCATGCAGCTTGCACAAGAAAATCGCTGTGTGTACTTATTTGAGGCTTCGGTTGGGGGCGGTATACCGATCATTCGCCCATTGCATAGATGTCTTGCAGCAAATAAAATCACGAAGATTGCCGGTATCGTAAACGGCACGACAAACTATATCCTTACGCAAATGACTCAATTGGGCGCTAATTTTGATGAGGCGTTACAAGAAGCGCAGTCAGAAGGATATGCGGAGAAGAATCCAAGCGCGGACATTGACGGCATAGATGCCAAACGCAAACTCGCCATACTGGGTAGTATTGCACTTGAAGGGGCATACGTGAATCCAGACTTAATCTATTCTGAAGGCATTACGAAGATTACGCAAGACGACATTTCTTACGCGAAATCTCTTCATTGCAAAGTTAAATTGCTCGCAATATTTAGTAAATCAGATTGTGGCGAGAACTCGGCGATTGTCGCTCCGTACCTTGTATCTACCAAGGATCCGCTAGCAGTAGCGGATGGTGTGTTTAATGCGATTATCGTTGAAGGAAATGCACTTGGAGAGGCAATGTTCTATGGACAGGGAGCGGGGAAACTGCCAACAGCCTCAGCCGTTGTCGCTGATATTATCGATGCTGCGCTTCATAAAGATCGCTCTGCCCATATAAAAACATGGTTTTATTCTGACCAGCCAGTTGTAAATGATCACCCATTCTCGACTGTTAAGGCACTCCTGCGCGTCGCATCCGCAACAGAAGAGTCCGTGGTTTCCGATGCATTCTTTGGCGCACCCATGGAGATAATTACGGGAATTGTCAGTGATGAAGTGGGATATATTGTCGGTTGTGACGGGAAGCTCACAGAAGGCAAGCTTGAAGAAGTGTGCAAGGCTTTACCTGGCTATATCAAAACAATTCGCATATACAAATAATTGAAATGCGCAGATTATGAAGGCCAAATCCAGAGGACAATTTGGATTTGGCCTTGTCTTCATATCTGATTTTGGCAATATTCCGCATAAAGTGCCATCACTTCATTTTGCAGAACACTCATCTGAAGCTGCAGTCTTGACAATTCGCGAAGATTTTTCGCATCAATTGCAAGGCGTATCTCTTTGAAAATGGATACGTAATCCTGTGTATCTTTTGCAAGTCGGTTCTTAATTTTATCGATTTCTTTCCACATGCCTTCGTCATATGAATTCTGCGGATTGTGATATGCGACGAGATTTCGAATTTGCGTCAGATTCTGGAAAATAATGTTATCCGACAAATCTGTCTGCCAAGCGTCAAGCATGGCGTGCGCATAGGATGCGAGAAGATCATCAGTGAAAACACTTCCTGAACACAGAACGGGGATAAGTGCGTCGTCATGCAGAAGTGTACGAATTGACTCATATACGGTCGCAGGCGGTGTTCCAAAAAGACGGTTGCGCTCTTCCGCTGAATGCTTCTCAAAAATGTCATCTTCTGATCGATAGCATCTTTCATCCTCCAAATAATCACCGTGCTCACCAGGCTCTTTACAAAACATATTTTCAAGCTCTTTGGTCGATTTAGATGAATGAACCGCATAGCGTATGCCATCAAGCATACACTGTGATATCGCTGAAATGCATAAATATGTATTTGTGTGAGGATTGGGAGAACGAATCTCAAAGCGAGTTTGTTCATAGTTTTCAGAATTGCGAATCAGGCAGAGAAGAACAGTCCGATTACGCGATGGGGTATGAATATCAAGCCCAAGCGAGGCAACTACATGTGTTGGAGCCTCGAAACCAGGCTGCAAACGCATGAAGGCATCATTTGTGGTAGATACAAACGAATTGATCAGAGAATAATGCTTCATGAATCCAAAGAGCGAACCCCAGCCGATTTTCCCAAGATAATCCACTGCAGGGTCTGTTGGCAAAAACAAATTGATTCGGCGGCCATCCTTACATATTGCAATCGCGTTCAGATGTATATGCTCGCCGTTTCCAGGAACACCGGCAAGCGGTTTGGCTGAAAAAGATACATCAAGACCATGCAAGCGGAAGACTTCCTTAATCATAATTCGCGCAAACAGCTCGTAATCTGCCGCTTGCCTTACAAATGCATACTGCCAATCGATTTCAAGCTGCTCGAGTATATTGTGAAATTCACCCTTTCCAGATAAGTGGGCCTTTATTCCGCCGACTTCCTTATGAGCCATTTCAGGCTTAAACCCATATAGCCCAAGCAGAAGAACTGACTGTTCAAGGGCTGTACGAACAACACCCTTCGTGCGTTTCCAATATTGATCCTTTAGGTTTTCCGATACACTTAATTGCTGTGTATTAATTCTGTCATCAGGCGAACTAACCCAGAATTCTAATTCCGTTGCTACAAGAAGCTCAATACTCACTAATTCAGACAGCGAAAATCCGAGTTCTGTACATAGACTTGGGTCTGCAAAAAGGAATTCTCGAATTTCTTGTGAAAAACGCTCGGATGCACGCTTCAGAATGGAACGAGAGCAGACTCTCTCTCCGTTATGAATCAGAAAAGAGGGAATCCGTAGCGTTCCAATCGGTTTCTCTGTTACTGGATCTATATTGTCGTAATTATAATCGACAAACCATATTACATCTTTATCAATTTCAAAATCAATTCTGCCATCATTTAGCGTGGCAATTCCGGGTAGAACGACAGAAGACCCATCTGTTTGAATCATATATCCATTCAGGAATCCATCCAGGTTGTCAAGAAAGATTCCAACGGGTATCTTTTCGTCAGTATCGTTTCCAGCCATATCAATTCCAACAAGTGAAACAAAGCATATCTCTGGGTGATTCCCAAGAAGCAATACTAAATCCTTTGCGTTGTGCGTATCTGTGGGAAGTTGATATAAGAGATCTGGAATAATCGAAAATGCATTCATAATACTTGCCAACCTTCTTTCTACAGCCTGATTAAATTATACCATTTGCAGGCATGCTTTGGTGAAGATATACTATTTCTATCATTGTTTCATAGAGAGGGCAAAAATGGAGAAGAAGAAGTATATTTCCGACATATCCGATTATCTTGGCACAGATATTACCGTGAGCATATCCGATGAGGTCGAGATTGTGTCAGGATATTGCTGTGATATGCTCAGCTACGCCCTTGCGAAACTGGATCGAGATACTTGTTGGATTACAATTATGAATAGTATAAATGTAATTGCTGTGGCGAAGTCGACTGGATGCCGATGCATAATTCTCGCCGACGGTATCAAAATGAGCGAGGATGTGTTGGTAAATGCTGAGCTTGAAGCAATCTGCATACTGTCTTCACCCCAAAGTGCGTTTATTCTGGCGGGAGAATTATACGAATATCTTAAGCAGTGAATCAGAAAATAATGATATCCTTGTGATGTTAAAATTACTATAAAAATCTATTTACAATAATTATTGAGGCGAGTAAAATGATACATACAGAATACATCGGGGGTAAAAGAAATGAAAAGTGGACTCAAATTTAATATTTTTGGTTCGATCTCTTTCTCGCTCATTATTTCTTGTACTATTTTATCGATTCATTTTCCCCCTGTTTCAGCTACTGTTATTGTGAGAATACAAACGTGGAATTTAGTTGATGCAACAGCACATTTAGATTACTATGATACCTCTTCATATGGCACACAGGTAACGTCTGCAAAGAACGTGTGGAATGCATACAAGTCAGGCGTAATCAGAACTGGATGCAGTACAAACAGGGATTGCTATATTTTTAATGGATACGAAGTATCAAATGTTTGTGCGACTACATATCCATCAGGTGCGGGAGGGATTGGACCTGATGGATGCGGTTATATTACTTTAAACTCGTATGTAATGGACGCATCATCGAACACAAAACGTCAGAGTATAATAACACACGAGCTTGGACATGCTCTTGGAATAGGTCATACAACTCTCGATGAAGTTATGTGCAGCCAATGTATGAACATTATTGTTCTCCAGGCAGGCGATATGGCATCATACGATGCTGCATATGCCAAATACTCACTTTTTTAGGAGGCCCGCTACTATGAATAAATATAAACGGATACTGCCAATTTTCATTTGTACTACTTTGCTTATTAGCATGACTGGATGCTCGTCAACACACCGCCAAAACGAGGTGATTATACCTACGGAGTACTATTCTGCAACATACAATGTGGACGTCACAGACACAAAAAAAATGGTTGGAAGTGCTGATTATGTTTTTGTTGGATACGTTGATAAAATTATTGAAACCGATTATGTAGTTGTTGCATCAGCGCAAACCAATGAAGGGCTTGTATCAGCAACTGCACCATATACAAAATACTCGGTTACAGTTGAGTATAACATCAAGGGAAAACTTGACAAAAATGACCCAATAGAAATCACAAAGTGTGGCGGGATATGTGAAACTGGTGATTCATATTACGTCTACGAAGGTGATTTTTTGCCGGAATGTGGTTCGTATTACATTTTTTTAGCGTATGCACAAAATGACGGATCGTTATTGGTGGTTGGTGAAAACTCAAATGTATTAATTTCTGCAAGTAAAAATAATATTAAACAATCAGAAGAGTATAAAAAGTACGTTGAGGCATATAAAAACGAAGCAAAAATCGACAGAAAAAGGAATATTTCAATATATGACGAATCAATGTGAGTAGTCGGCAATTGTGCAATGCACGATTATTATGATTCTACTGTCAAAAAAACAGATGCACTTCATATTATTATTTGGAGTGCATCTGTTTATCTTCCAGAACTTTCAATGATTTTCTGCGCAAACTTAAAAAATATTAGTGTTTTTGTAAATGTTGAAAAATTTGGCTATTTTGAATC
>JBPOHB010000024.1:0-31900 GCA_052036055.1 Bacillota bacterium
GATTCTCGTTTCAGATTGTATAATGGAACTAGAGAAGGAACATTTTGCTGTCTATCTGAATGAGCAAGTTCCTCCGGGCGATGGCGGCATTTGTCTGGGACAAGCCTATGTGGCAGGATATCTCTTAGAACAGGAGCAATGATTATGTGTGTGGCTTTACCTGGCAAAGTAATTGAAACGGATGGGAAGCATGCGGTCGTCGATTTTCAGGGGAATCTGGTTCGTGTGCGAGCCGGACTCGTTGAAATTAGGCCGGGAGACTCCGTTCTGGTTCACGCTGGTTGTATCCTACAGGTGTTGCCGTCAGATGAGGCGGAATATATGAACAAGCTTTTTGCAGAATTGGATTCACTATGAGTGTGGATTACCGAACGTATCTACGAGAATATGATGGCAAACCGATTCGTATCATGGAAGTATGCGGCACGCATACACGAGCGATCGCGCATGAGGGCATCCGCGGGCTTCTGTCGCCGAAGATATCTCTTCTGTCCGGCCCTGGCTGCCCCGTCTGTGTTACGGTAACGCAGTATATTGACAAGCTGATTGCACTTGCAAAAGTGCCGGGGACAACTGTTGTAACTTTCGGGGATATGATGCGAGTTCCTGGTTCGACACAGAGCCTGTCTGAGGCAAGAGCAGATGGAGCGAAAGTCGAAATGGTCTACGCGCCGTATGATATGATTCGCCTTGCAAAAGAACACCCTGGCGAGAAGTACGTTTTTGCGGCTGTTGGCTTTGAGACAACGGCGGCGGTATATGCGGATTTGCTTGACGAGATCGTCGCATCCGAAATTACGCAGATTACCTTCCTGACATCCCTCAAAATCATGCCGCCCGTCTTGGAATATGTATGCAAAACAAATAGCGTGATCGATGGTTTTTTGGCACCTGGCCATGTGGCTGTCATAACAGGAAGTGATATTTTTATTCCGCTTGCAGAAAAATACCATTTGCCATTTGCCGTATCCGGGTTCTCAGGTGAAGAGATTCTGCTTGCGATTTATGCGCTTGTCAAAATGATTACTCGCAAAGAGGCAAGCGTGATGAATCTATATCCGTCCGTGGTTACGTCAAGGGGAAACAGATCCGCACAGTCGGAAATGGATCGATATTTCGAGAAAACAGACGCCGCCTGGCGCGGCATGGGTATAATCGCAGAATCGGGACTTACTTTTCGGGAAGAATACAAGCAATATGACGCCGGAAGCTTCGGCCTTTATGAAGACGAAAGCATGCATTTGTCGTGCCAGTGCAGCTCGGTGATTACCGGCAAGAAGTCGCCGGAAGAGTGTCCGCTTTTTGGGCGACTCTGCGTGCCAGAAAGGCCGCAGGGTGCTTGCATGGTATCATCAGAAGGTAGCTGCTGTAGTCACTATATGAACAGAGGAGATTGATTATTTATGAGAATCACATTGGCGCACGGAAGCGGAGGACAGGCGACAGCAGATCTAATTGAGGCGATCTTCGCGAAGCATTTTGCAAATGAAGTTTTATCGCGGATGGACGATTCCGGCATCGTACCCGGCGCGGGGAAGCTCGCAATTACGACGGATAGCTTTGTCGTTACCCCCCTTTGCTTTGCTGGCGGAAATATCGGAGCCCTTTCCGTCTGCGGAACGGTAAATGATTTGTTGATGAGCGGCGCGATACCCCAATATATCACCTGCGGATTTATCTTGGAGGAGGGGCTTGAGATTTCTCTTCTTGAAGAGATCGTTATCTCGCTGGCGGATACGGCGCGGGAAGCAGGGGTGATGATTGTTGCAGGAGATACGAAGGTAGTTAACGGGAGTGGTGGGCTCTATATAAATACGACGGGCGTGGGGTTTGTTCCAGATCACTATCCTGCCGTCAGCGGTGCTTCGTGCAAGGAAGGTGATGTCATCTTACTCTCCGGTACATTGGGCGATCATCATGCGGCGATTCTATCGGCAAGAATGGGAATGACAAATCCGATTCGAAGCGATAGTGCTCCACTTGTACAAATGGTTCGGAATCTGATGGAAAAAGATATCCGTGTCCATGCGATGCGGGATGTGACGCGAGGCGGTTTGGCAACGATTCTGCGAGAATTTGCCGTAGCTTCCGATGTTTCCCTTCGTATATCCGAGAAATTAGTACCCGTCGATAAAGCGGTCAGAGCTTTCTGTGATTTACTTGGTCTGGACCCGCTTTATATGGGCAATGAAGGGAAAATGATTGCAATTGTCGATCAAGAGGATGCCCAGGAAGCCCTTCGCATGATGAGCGGATCGACATACGGGGAAAACGCGGCAATCATTGGAACGGTAATCAGAAGTGAGAGCCATCATGTCTTTGCCGAAACGAAAACGGGTGGAACCCGTATCTTATCGGCGCTTCACGGGGAAGGATTACCGCGTATTTGTTAGTGAGAGGGCAAGTGCGGAAGAAAATCATTGATTTTGCCACACGTTTGTTATATTCTTACTATAACAAAGAGCTCTATATTCACAAGGAGACGAGAAATGCTAGAAATCAGTAATTTATGGAAAACCTATTCGAATGGCAAGATTGCGGTCTCAAATGTGTCGATTACAGTCGAAAACGGTGATATCTTCGGTTTTATTGGACATAATGGTGCGGGGAAAACGACTACCATCAAAGCGGCTGTCGGTGTTCTTCCTTTTGAACAAGGAGAGATACGAATTAACGGAATCTCGATTTTGAAGGATCCTATTGCATGCAAGAAGCAGCTCGCATATATTCCCGATAATCCGGATTTGTACGATTCACTTACTGGTATGGGATATCTGAATTTCATTGCGGACATCTTCCGTGTTTCTAAAGCAGATAGAGCAGAGCGAATCAAGGAATATGCGCAGCTATTTGAGATTGCAGACGACTTAAATACGCCGATATCCTCCTATTCTCACGGAATGAAGCAGAAAATCGCACTGATCTCCGCGTTTATTCATAAACCGAAATTACTCGTTCTCGACGAGCCGTTTGTCGGACTAGACCCCAAATCAGCCTTTGCGCTGAAAAACACGATGAAGGAATTCTGATTGGAAGGGAATGCCATCTTCTTTTCGAAACATGATCTGGAAGTGGCGGAGAAGTTATGCAATAAGATCGCAATCATTAAAAACGGCGAGCTTATCGCAAGTGGGACGACACAAGAAGTAAGAGGAACGCAATCGCTGGAAGACGTCTTTTTGGAGCTTACGGAAAATGAGTAATTTTGGCATCCTTGTTCGAAATAACCTTCGCGTATTTATTGGATCTCTCATGAAGAAGAAAAGGGGCCGCTATACCGCGACAATTGTTATGGTTGCTATGGTATATCTCCTTATTGGCGCGTCACTTACCTTTCAGGCTGCCATACAAACAGTTGCGCTGAACAGCTTGGGCGTGCCGGAATTGTCTTTGTATATGAGCATTCAGACGGCAGTTATGATAGCGGTCGTTTTCGGTCTGATGAGAGGCATGAATGCGTCGACAAGTCGTGATGGGGAGATGCTTCTTTCACTACCGGTCAGGCGATTTACCGTGGTCGCAAGCAAAGTGCTTTCGAACTATATTTTTGATTCGCCACTCATTATTCTCTTTTTGCTGCCAACATTTGTGACGTATTTCATCATCGCAGACGCAAGTGTTATGATGCTGATCAGGGGCATCCTTTTGACCTTCCTTGTCCCACTGGTCCCGCTTACGATTTCTTATATTGCCTCTGCGATTATGAATGCACTTCAGAATCATTTCCGGGGAATGAAACTCGTTACGACTGCCATCATGATGGGCATATTTGTGTTCTATATCATTAACAATATGCACACGTCAACGCTATACCAGAACATCGAAGAAAACGGCGCCGCCGGTGCCCGTGTGCTGCTTGAGAAGTTCCCGCCGATTACCATGATGACCTATTTCGTATATGACGGGCGCGCAATGTCGGTGCTTGTGACCCTGCTTATCCTTGTCGCGCCGCTCTTTCCTGCACTCTGGCTCTTCTCCCTAAATTTCGGCAAATCGGCACGGACATTTTCCTCTCATGACAAAAGACTGCGATCCATCGTTCGTTCTCCCCGAATGTCACTTCTGGGCAAAGAGCTGAAGAGGTATTTCGGATGCGTAATTTATGTTTTTAACACAGCATTTGGTGCCATCATGATTATCGCGCTATCCATCGCCGTATTTATCGCGGGCATGGATAAGACCCTTTCCTTCATCGGCATTTCAAGTGATGCAAGACAGAATTTTCAACCCTTCTTCATCAAAATCATTGCCTCGACGTTCTTCTGTTTTTTCCCAGCAGTCACATCAACGTCAGCTTCTTCTATCTCATTGGAAGGCAAGCAGCTTTGGATTTTACAGGCGCACCCGATTAAAACGGCAGATATCTTCTTTGCAAAGAGTATGGTAAATGTCATTGTCATGCTGCCAGCCAGTGCAATCGGAGGATTGCTTGTTGCTGTCAGCATCAAGATGACGCTTCTTGAGACCGTTTTCTTTCTCGCGGCAATCACGGCGCTATGCGCCGCCATATCGCTTGTTGGACTGATTGTGAATCTTCTTTTCCCGCGTTTTGATTGGGACAACGAGACGCAGGTTGTGAAGCAAAGTGCCAGCGTAATTGTTACCATGCTTGTCGGAAGTGCAATTGCAAGCATTCCCTATATTTTATTCTTTACCCTTTTCTACTTTCGCGGGCATGGATTTGCAACCTTCGGAATGGTCAATTTCCTTTTCCAGCTCATCGTTATCTTCTTCTCAATTTTGTTCTTGCGCAGGAAAGGAAAGAAGATTTTCGAGCAACTCTAAGTAAACGAAAATGCAAATTGGGGAGACCATCGCGGTCTCCCTTTTTGTTATATAAATGCGAGAATTCTCTCACAGATGAATACAGTTGCAACTGCAGATACGGCGACGAGAAGAAGCCCCTTCTTGTGCCACGCGACAACAAGTGCGACTGCCGTTCCGGCGATGCTCGAGATAAGGGCGCCGCCAGAAGTAAACACATCTGGGAAAATCATGGCAGCAAGAATTCCATAGGGAAGATAGGTCAGAAGAGAAGAAATGTATGGATTCGTTATTTTCTTCCGAAAAAGAACAAGCGGTAATACGCGCGGCAGGTATGTACACACAGCCATAATGGCAATGACGAGGAGAACATATTGTGTACTCATGTCACATCCTCCTTGTAAACGGCTATATCCTGCGGATAAAAATAGGCGCCCAGTCCTGCAGAGATCGTTCCACAAATGACAATTCGCCATCCACTTCCCATTTCTGAAAATGCAGGAACGAAGTAAATGAGCGCGCTGAGGGTCACAGAGATCAGAATGATCTTGAAAATGGCGCTCGACTCGCGGGCAGGCGGCGTGATGATTGCAATAAACATGGCATAGAGAGCGATGCCAAGTGCAATGCGAATGATCTCGGGAAGAGCAGAGCTGGAGAAAACGCCAAGTACGGTGCCAATATTCCATCCAGCAAAGGAACAAAGAATGATGCCGGCCATATATGAGCCTGACAGCGCTTCTTTCTGCTGCATGGACACGCCGAAAATTTCGTCTGTGTTTCCGAACGCGATGAGCATTCTTTGCACAGTAGTTAGCTTTGGATCCAGTTTCTGAGACAACGAAAAGGACATAAGGACATAGCGAATATTGATCACAATCAGAGCAAAAGCGACTTCAAGAAAACCCGCGTGGGATGAAAGCAAGTCGATCCCGGCAAATTGTCCGGTTCCGGTAAAGTTGGAGAGGGAAAGAAGAAGTGGGGACCAAAGAGGCAAGCCTTTCTCGACAGCGAGCATGCCAAACGCAAAAGCGACAGACAAATACCCGAGAAAAATAGGAATACCATCTTTGAATCCCTTGCGAAATGAAAGCATATACATGAAGCCGCCTTACATGAAATGATTTGGATTATTATACCATGATTTTGGCTTCCCTTTTCGCGCCAGAAGGGAAACCGGGTTGATGGGGTTATTCATATATCTATTTCCCCTCAAGCGTGATAACAACAATGTCTGGCCGATTAAAAAGACGGAAAGGCAAAACACTATTACCCAGTCCGCGACTCACAATCATGGTGGTATCTTGTATCTGGTATTCTCCAGCAGTGTATTCGGGAAAGAAGCCTTGCTCAGGCGCGAATACGCCTCCGATGAACGGGAGGCGTATCTGTCCTCCGTGAGCGTGCCCTGCCAAGACAAGATCGACATCATTTTCACTGTATTCATTGAAGAATTGCGGTTTGTGTGCGAGGAGAATGGTCAGATCTGTATGATCAACTTCTGCGCAAAGAGTAGTCAAGGTGTCGTCAGCAAGATTTGCATCGGATAGACCAATTAGATTGAAGGCGTCGCCAGATGCATTTTGGATCGTGGTTACTTTGTTTTCCAGGACAATCACACCCGCATCAATAAGCTGATCCCGAAGCGCGCAGGTGTCCTCAGTAAAGAGATCGTGATTTCCCGATATGAAGTAGACGGGAGCGATTGCAACGGCGCCGTCAATGAAAGTCATCGCGTTTTCCATATTCTGATCATCGCTGTTAATCAGATCACCTGTTATCACAATAATATCTGGCTCTTGCCTGGATATAGCCGATAGAAGATCCTTCTGATCTTTCCCGAAACATGCGTTATGAAGATCTGAGATTTGTACGATGGTGAATCCGTCGAAGGAGTTGGAAAGCAGATCGCTCGTATAGGTATATCTTGAAATAACGAGATCGTTGTTCTGCCAATATAGAAAAGGGCATAGAGCGATCAACAAGACGGTCAGAGCGATGAATTTAACCAGTTTTTTCTTCTTATGCACAGATTCCTCCAGAGAAAAGGGGTCTTGAATAAGTCATGTTCCATTATACAGGAATCTTGGAAATTGCTGCTAAGTAATTGTTTGCGAAACGAGGCCGTTTTTCTCTTGAATTGTTAAAAGTTTGTGTATATTTCATTTTTCGCCTTCATTTTGACGCCATGTTCGCGTGGAGATGATAATATATTATCAGACGATTATGAAGGGGGAGAGAAGTATGGCAGGCACGCGAAACTGGTTTGGTTTTTTTGCCGGTAAGTGTGACGATATTTCTTCGCCAACCTTTGTGAAACCTTTCACGGATCGCATGAAGGATGTTCTTGCTCTTTCTCGAAAGGTCGATATCTCGCCAGAGAATACCAAGCCAATTTTCCGTACTGCCATGAAGCGGCTCGAGGACAAGTGCATTTTGCACGGTGAGGTGAGGGACGTTCTGCTGAGCAGTGCGCTTCCCGTCTTGCTTTTACACGATGTACATTTTCTGACGAAGTGTGGCTCGGGATCGGTAGATTATGTCATCTTATCCAATCGCTTCATCATTGCATTATCTTGTGAGACTGCCAAAGAGGGCGAAGAGGATTTCTCTCACATGGATTTCGAAGAGCGGGAGAATGCGCTTGTGGCGCAAGCCGAAAACAACGCAGAGCTATTATCTGAATTGCTAAGTGAGACACGCAGTGTCTCTCGGCGAGCCGAGACGATGGTATGGCCGATGATTGTAATGAAGAGCGAGCCGGTTACATATACGAATCCGGAAGCGATAATCGCTTCCGGCAAGAAGCAGGACAAGGCCATGAGGAAGGAGCATCATGCCCAATTCGTAACGCCGGAGAATCTGAGCGAGGCTGTCAAGGAGATGTTTAAGACAGACGATTTGATTGTCTGGCTTACGAACAAGGAGGTACATGCCGTTGCGGCAGTATTAATGAAATGTGATTCGGAGACAATGGGGTCTCCTGTATCTGAAAGGACTGTACCATGAAAAACAAGACGCTGATTGACTTGAACAAGGAGATATCGAAGATTCCGGGACTTGAGAAGAAGAAGGTTCAGATGCATAGTCTCCTTGAAGAGAGCACATATGAACTGGAGACGGTTAAGAAAATCTATGAGAAGAAGATTGAGACCGCCGATAAGATACAGCTCTCCGAAGCGGAAGGGAGCAAGCTGCAAAAACTTATCGCCAAGCATTATGGGAAGTCGGAGAAGAGTCAACAGGAAGCGGATGAAGCAAGACTGCTTTATGAAGAGAATCTGAAAAGGCACATCGAGCGCAAGACCGCGACAGGAGAATTGGAAGAACATTTGGGGCAACTGCGCAGCAAGAAGAAGACTTTTGAACGGGAAATGCGTTGTCGGGAGCATTCGATTTCTACAAAGTCGTCACACGACCTTTTTCTGTCCTATCACGAAATCATCAAGGAATTGAATCGTGCAGTGGAGCAACTGATATACAACGAGAAAGCTTTTCAGACACTTAGGCGACTTATGGTTACGGTCTCATCCGCGGAGAAGTGCTATGAGACAGCAGAATTGTGGGCAGACTCGGAATCTTTGCGTGGCGTGGGCATTGTCCGCAGAACATCAAACAAGAAGTATATTGATGAGATGCAAGAGGTATATGGTAGACTTGCTACGCAGATGTCTGCCTTCCGTAAGGAATTGGATCTTGTAACACTTCCGAGTCGGCCGCCGCTTGTTGAGACGGATTTTGAAGATAAGACAGCTAGCTTCTGGTTTGACAACATATTGTCCGCATCGCAGAGAGTCTCAATTTTGCGGAACAATCAGATTCAGATGAGAATGCTCGGACGTCAACTGGAGTATATTGACGAAGTTCTTACGAATAATAGCGAGAAAATTCAGGTGAGAATTGAGAAACGCGAGAAGGAAAAGATGGAGCTTGTCATTATGTGTCAGACCTGTGAAGAGCAAGAAGAATTGTCTTCGTGCAAGATCTGACTGCTTGAGGGGGAGATATAACAGTGGAGTATTCGTGGCTGGATTCCTATTTCCTTTCGAAGAGGGGAACCCGTAAGGACTATCAACCAGACTGGCAGGCAACGCGCTATTTTCTTTCTGATAAGATGTATGCCATGATAGGCGGAGATAAGGTAGGCAGCCCTATTCTGACGCTAAAATGCGATCCAGCTTTCGCCGAGATGCTTCGCGTAGAGCACGCGGATATTGTGCCTGGCTACTACATGAATAAGCGTCACTGGAATTCTGTTTATTTGCAGGGGACTGTTCCGGATTCTGTCGTCAAGGACATGATTGATATGTCATATTCACTCGTTCTGGATAAATTGCCGAGAAGGGCAAGAGAAGAGACACTATCTTCTATAGGAGATTGACGATGCCTGATAATAACCGCCTCCTTATCATCGAGGATAATTCTCGGCTTCGTAAGGAGCTGGTGGTTTTTTGTGTGGAAATGGTTACATATGCGAAGCCCCGGATTCCTTTGATACGATTGCCACAACCAGTAGTGATACGAGCCTTTCTGATGCGATTGCAAGTACAGGTGTTGATTTAGCGGATTACACAGATTCCGATCTGCAAATCACGACATATCAGAACTCGACCATACAGCAAAGTGCCCTAATCACAGATGATGTATACAATGCGCTTCACAAGAATTTCTACATCTCTGACCTTGCGCAGCCCGTTGTGTTGATTTCGCTAACAGACTACAATGATCTTCTGAAAAAGAACGATCTCGATACGATTTCGCTGGATGACAAGGAAGTAGCAATCGCGTATTCGAGGTATAGTGAGACGGCGTCAAAGGTACTTGCGGATACATGGATTGGCAAAGATGGTATCCAATTAGGCGGGGAATCATATGCGATCTACCCCAAAATCATGGATGATACGATCTTTATGAATTATGAAGCTTCAAACTTTGCACTCGTTGTGCCCGATTCGTTTCTGAAAACAGCAGACGGCTCGCTTCAGACGGGGATTACACCCAGCCAGGATATTCTCGTATTTGATTGTATCGGAGATAGCAGTACTCTTCAGGACTCTTTTACAGAGAAGGTTGGAGACAATGTCGCTCTGATCACCGCGAATTCTGTTCGGGCCAGCTACGCTGGATCAACGGCAATTCTGTCATATGTCGGCATCTATCTGGGACTGATATTTGTTCTGACAAGCGCGGCAGTCCTGTCCCTTCAACAGATGTCTGAGATTTCTGACAATCGACAACGCTATCTTGTTCTCAAAAAAGTCGGTACAGATCCTAGGATGATAAACGGGGCTATTTTCCGGCAAACGGCTATTTACTTCTTGCTCCCGCTTTCGCTGGCGGTGATTCATTCTGTAGTTGGGCTGAAAGTTGCAAACGAAGCAATAGCGACACTCGGCGGAATCAATGTTGCGCAGAACGTAGTCATTACGGCAATTCTGATTCTGCTCATCTACGGCACGTATTTCCTTGCAACCTATTCAAGCTGCAAACAGATGATCATTCGCGAGGGGAAAAGCGAATAGTGTCAAATATTCTCCCTGATTCGAAAGAGCCCGGATGCTGCCACGAGCATTGTCCGGGCTCTTCAATTGTGAAGATTTTGTTCGCAATTCGTCGGATTTTGTGCGTCGGCGAAACGAAATAAGAGAAATTTTAGGTTCGCTAGTATTTCACAAGAAAGAAGAATCATCCGTTTTGCGCGAAACGAATCGTTTTTTCAGCAAAAACAGCGGTTTTCATAGAAAGATGCATTTGTTAACCATTTGTTCACAAATAGAGGCCGATTTTGATGCAAATGTTAACAATTGTGAAATGACTTTCCAATGATGTCGGCGCATAATGTCTCTAGGGAGAAAATGAGAGTATATGCACAATGTGCAAATTGGACTGGAGGCGCTTATGATTAGGCAATATCTTATTACTGACGGCACATGTCAATTGGGAAATGTTATCGTCAGAATGCTACTGGATAATCGGCAAAAGGTCAGAGTATTAGTCAATCCGGAAGACAGCATGGAAGCTCTTGAAGGATTACCGATTGAAATTTGCTATGGTTCTGTTTTGGTAAAAGATTCCATGAAGGAATTTTATGCTTTACCCGACCCACGATCGGCAATACTCATTCATACAGCAGAGAAGGTTTCGATCAGTGTTCAGAGAGACCCATCCATTCATCGGATCAATGTTCAGGGAACAATTAATGTGACGGATATGTGTGTCAAGATGAAGATTGGTCGACTCATTTACATTGGCGCGGCCAGTGCAATTCCTTATGCGAGCAATGGGAAACCCGTTCAGGAGATTGAATACTTTAACAGAGATAAAGTGGAAGGTGATTTCGCCAAATCTAAGGCGGAAGCATCGCAGTATATTTTGGACAAGGTCAAGCTAAATGGTTTGTATGCCGTTATTGTCCATCCGTCTGGAATTATCGGACCATTCGATTATCGGATGTCGGATATTGCCGTACTGATTCAAGAGTATCTTGACGGTAAGCTAATCGCTGGCGTGGAAGGCGGGTATGATTTCGCCGATGTCAGAGATGTCGCAAAAGCGGTCATAGCTGCTTCCGAGCGCGGAGAGAAGGGCGCAAACTATCTTCTGTCCAACCAGTATGTCAGTGTTAAAGAATTCCTTGATGATCTGAATGTGATTACGGGTGAAAAGCGAGTCAAGAAAGTACTGCCGCTCTGGTTCATTCGGAGAGCCGCACCACTGACAAGTGTGTATTGCAAGATTCGTAAACTTCCCTCACCATATTCGCAGTACTCGCTTTTTACCGTGCACAGCAAATCGAAATATGATCATAGCCGTGCAGAGGCAGAGCTTGAGTATTGCCCAAGAGACGTTAACGATTCTCTTGCCGATACGGTCCTCTGGATTGAGAACAGAAGCCATTTAGCAGAGAAGGCAACCGAGAAGCAATAAGGTGTCACGTGCTATTCAACGAACCGAAAAGATACGATCCGGCAGCGCAGGTCGTATCTTTTGCTATGTGGAATTAATAGGGATCGGGTTCTTTGATTCCAACACCAATCCATCTGCCGTCAATATCCTCAAAAACGAATTCTCTGTTCTGGTAATCGGTTTTCGACAATTCTCGAACAATTTTCACGCCAGCAAAGGATAACTCCGTCTGCAAAATGTCCTGCTCGGATGTGATGAAATAGGCGTCATAGCCATATCCATACAGCTCGCGATTCGGGAAAACTCGATCAGACTTTGCCTGTGTAAGGATAATTTCAATATCGTCACGATACAGACAAATATGGGGCTCCTTCTTTTCTGTGTAAAAAACGGAAGAGAAACGGAGATAATCCTCATAATACTTGGCTGTTCGCAGAATATCGGGAACCGGGAATACACAGTGAGAAGAGGAGAGTAGTCGTAGTTCAGGCACTTTCTCGATCGGTTCCACGCGGGCGGTCATACCCAATAGCGGTTTCCCGAAATGAATCGAAGATTCTGTTAGGAGATCCAACAGAAGGCCACGAAGATTCTGCATCCATTCTGGTTGTGGCTCAACGGTGCTGTCAAGAGCGTATAGTAGCCGACAATACGTATGGAGAGAAGAGAAGCGATGAAAGAGGGGCAGCAGCTCAAGTGAATCATCGGATATCGGGAAGAAAGACCGATATCCCTTCAAAAACAGTGCGCGCGCGGTCTCGAAATCGCTCATACTCATATTTTTCTCAAGCTCATAGAAGGTGTTTGCCAGATCCATCACATAGAAGTGATACATGGAATCATCAAAATCAATGGCAGAGAACGTGGCGGAACGCTTATCCCAGAAGACCTTGCCTGGCTTAAAATCATAATGAATCAGCCCATATGTTTGTGCCGTTCTGGGAAGTGTATTCATCAGTTTCTCCAGAAACTTTGCTTCAGCAAGGGCAATTTCCTGCCCGTCGATTTGCGAGAGAAATGTTGTCATCCACGAGAAAACATCAAAATAGGATTGCCGTGGGCATTTCTCGTTACCATACTGAGAAGATTGCAGATGCAGGCTTCCAAGTGCCGCACCATACTTCTGCATCAGATTCTTTTTGAGACCCACTTCATCAAGACTCTCACCGGGAACGCGTGCGAATACGCAGGCAAGATATATGCCATATGTAGTATCCATTTTTTCGTAATCTCGACCGTTAAGGGAAGGAACAATGCGCTGTGCAGGATAGCCTTTTCTCTCGAGATAGCGGAGAAAATCAAGCTCGGATATAAGCTGATCCTCTGATTTCTCGCAAAGGGGTGCGAAACGAAGGAATCGTATTTCATTATTTGCATGGAAGGGATAGACCGCATTTGAAGATATCTGATAATCGGACAGCAGAATATCATCGTCATCATCATGAGCGAAATAGGAAAGAATTTCTTTTGTCAGTTCAGGGTGATCCACTAAATATTGCAGTTTGAGCATATTTCCTCCGTTTCATGCTGTGTCGCATATGCATGTCTGCTACTCTGATCGCAAGTAGCGCATGGGGGTGTAGCGAATGCCGTCAGTAGTCTGTTCGACATCGGTGCCTTGGAATCCAAGACGCCTGTAGATGAAAGTCGCATATGGCGAAGAGTTTACCGTGATTTCGCGATGCCCGCCTGCCGTCACACTCGCAAGAACGTGCATAAAGAGCGCCCGACCGATGCCTTTCTGCTGTTCATCCTTCGCGACAAAAAACAAAGAGATATGATTTGCCGCGCGCGTTGCAATTATGCCAAGGAGCTTATCCTGCTCGTAGGCGCCATAGAAACGAAGAACCCTAGCTTCAAGCATGCGGGTCATATTTTCTAGCTCAATGAAGTCGCAAAATGTATGTATGCCCGTCTCTTCATATTCCGGCGCTTCAAAGATATAAAACACATCTCGAACTAAGTCCAATGCCACAGGAAGATCGTACTTCTTAAGCTCTCGAATGACCATACATGCTCCCGTTATGCAAAAACAATGCCCGCAAGCACGGCGGGGATATCCGGTGAAACATTCGTGGCGAAACCATCTGACACGTCGCCAAAGACAACGGAGTAGATTCTGCCGTCAACATTTACATAGTAGTAATCGTATGTCATCGACATGTCCAGAACCGTACAGGTAAAGGAAAAGTGTCTTGCATCTTTGCCGGAGATAGTCAGTGTTGATGTCTCTCCGTAAACGACGTTAGTGAAGGCCCCCGTGAATGTCTCCTGAACGTATAAAACCGTATCATCAAGTGTCATGTCGTTCAAGTAATATTCGTATGTTACCAGAAAGCTTGCCGTGCCCTTGGTGTACTGAGCAGGAAGAGCCGTGTCGGCAACGGCAGTCCAACCAGCAGGCACGGTAACAGTAAGTGTTGCCGCAGGGAGTGTCTCGGTGGTCTCCGTTACCTCGGACGTTGCTGTCTCCATTATCTCGGGGCTTGTCGTGGCATCAGTGATGTCCGTATCCGCAGAACCCACGCTTGTATCAGATACATCGGGAAGCGTCGCACTCGTTACAGCAGTCGTCTCGTTGTTGCTACAGCCAGAGAAGGAAAAGGCAAAAGCAAGTAGTAAGGCTGACAGGAATAATTTTCTCATTATGTTTTCACTCCGTATGTCCGTCAAGATTTGTTTTTCCTGTCTATTATAGTATCAAATGCCAAAAAGAGAAACGGGGCCAGTGAAATCGTTCTAATCGAAAAAGTCGGCAGAACACATTGTCCGCCGACTTTTCTCATGATGATTACATGCTGACACATTGCCGATCATCGTATTCCTTCATGGTAAGGGAAATATTTAGGTTCCCATTTCTGCAGCGAAGTTCATCAATGAATTTCTTCTGATCCGTATCAGATTTCATCTCCATACTATAATGCAGTTCAAACAGAGTTCCAAAATCAGAAGTTTTCACTTTCTTCAGGCTCCAGTTTTGCGTATATGTATCCAGAAGATCATCGAACAATCCTTGGAAATTCACGTTCTCCGGAACCGTAACAGCCAGATGAAGGGCTGTCGTTTTTCGCGAGGCAAAATGAACTTTGTAGAGGACAATCATGACCAATGAGAGTATGACTGCGAACATAGCCGCCAAAGAAATGTAACCCATTCCGCAGGCAAGACCGACTGCTAAAGTGAAGAACACGTAAGCGATATCTTTAGCATCGCCGGGGGCGCTCCTGAATCGAATCAAGCTGAAGGCGCCGGCAAGACTGAAGGCACGTGCAACATTGCTTCCGATGAGGAGGATAAGGACGGAAATAATGACCGGAAGCATAATCATTGTAATAACGAAGCTGCTTGTGTATCCCTCGCTTTGGTGCGTGAACATATAAACCAGGCTGATGATGAGCCCCAGAACTAACGAGGAAAAAATCGCAATGAGCAAAGCTTTCATGCTAATATTGTCATCCGTACTTGATGAAAAAAGAGATTGGATATCCAGAGAAGAGAGGGAAAGTCCCTTTACAGGGGCGGCAATAGAATTTAGCATAATGATTGTCTCCTTACATAATCTGTTCCGTATTTGGAAAAACTTGTCTTATATATCTGCAGATCCGAGAAGCGATCGGCAAGCCAGATCGGCACGGCGCCGGTGATCTTAACTTCCATCAATAACGTATCATTCGGCAAAAGAGCATCTCCATAACAAGACTGGTCTAAGCGAAGTGCCTCTCTGCGTGAGAAGATGTCGTAATCAAAGGTAATTCGAAAATCCGAATTGTCTTTGCCGAAAAAAGCTTTGCGCTTGTATCCGATATAGGTCGTCGGGTGGACTTCGTTACAGGATAGAAAATAGGAAATTTCGTGTAGAACCTGTTCATTCATATAGCTCTTATACGGTGGCCGAATGCCCTCATCAATAAAGGCATTCGCCTGCGCTAAGGTCATGGTCGCACGGCGTTTATGGACAATGTTTGCTGTCTTCTTCTTGAGTTCAAGAAAGACAATGCTATCTGGCCGTGCCGGAGAATCATAGCAGCGCATCCGAAACTTCTCTTTGTGATAGGGTTTGGCTAGAGAAGCAAGGATGATGGCGTTGTCCGGCGTGTCGTAGTAGATGTTATAAATTCCGTAATAGGCATTGTCTTGACAGTAAAGATCAGGCTGCATGTATTTTGCTATGTCAGGCAGCAACTCTTTGTACTGGTTTCTTGTCAGTAGAAATTTGAGTTCATATCGCTTAAATGCAGAAATAGCCATGATGGTGTCCTCCTCTCGAATATCGCGTGCAGAAAATGAGCTTATTCATCTTCCGCCCTGCATGCCGCCGTCACCTCTCGTTCCTCCACCATTGTCACCCATCGTATTTGCCGAGCTGCCAACAGTAGTGACCGTGCCGTCCACCGTAAATGTATCGACCTCCGTACCGCCTGAATACGTCCCGTCTTCATAGATTCCGTCTTCTTGCGTCCCATCAGAGGATCCTCCAACTGAGATCGAGTAGGTACTTCCCGATACCAGTTCGGATGTGCAGAGAACAATACTCTGATACTGTTTTGCAGGAGAATACGTCAAAATACGATTTCCATCTTCGTCTTCAATGCAACTCAAGGTGCCAGCTTCCGAAACACTATCCAGAGAAATAGAGACACAATTGACGGTTGAAGAACTGCTTTCAGACTGCGCCATTCCGACGCTTCCGACGGCAACCAGATAACCGCCAGATACGACAAATTCTCCGGCATAATCAAGGGCTCCGTTTGCGGCGTTGGTCGGACCGCTGACGATGACGATACCATCCGTCATGTAAGCGGAGCCATTCGAATCCAAGCCATCACCCGTTGCATCGATTACGATATAGCCACCGTTAATATACAAATAATTGTCAGTATCTTCGGTAAATTCACCCTGATCGCCCATCGGACCTGTCTCAGATGAAGAATCGTTGCCTCCGGCAACATTGACACCATCATCGCTTGATACGATATGAATCACGCCATCATTGATTGTGATGACAGATCCCTCAAGACCTTCGTATGACGTTTCTATAGCAATCTCTCCATCGTTTATGAGAAGTCCGGCGTCTGCATGCATACCGTCATCGCCGGAGGAAAGAGTAAACGTGCCTGCATCAATTTCAATAGTATTGCCCGCATGAACAGTGTCGTCAGAAGAATCGACTATAAATGTACCGCCAGTTACAGAAAGATCCACGCCGGCCTTTAGGCCTTTAGCACTCACGGATGAATCCACCGTCCCCGTAACGGCGCTCGCATCACGGGTGTCCGTATTTGTGCCGGAGGAAGGAAGAGAAGGCACATCCGTATTAGCCTCGGCGTTGTCGGGAGGGGTGAAGTCAGTATCCGTTGAGGCGGTGGAATCTCCAGAGTCTGGGAGATCTGGTCTTGAATCCGTATTGTCAGTCGTATTCGGATCAATCGCATCCGGACTTTGCATCTCGTTACCCGAAGAAACGGTCGTTTGGGTCGATGCACTTCCTCCACCTGATACAATCGTGAAGTCTCCGCCACTGATCAGAAGGTTGGTCTGTGCCTGGATACCATCAGAACCAGAAGTGATAGAGAAGTTTCCGCTCTCAATAATGATATATCCTTTTGTTGTATCTTCATCGTTATTGGACTGCATACCATCTCCGCTCGCGGTAATGGTTATGTCAGCATCCTTAATCGCAATGGAATCCCGACCGCGTATACCATCGCCGACAGAAGTAATATCATAGGAGCCACCCGTAATCTTCAGATCATCTTTGCTGACAATCCCGTGATTATAGTTCGCAAGAATTGTCAGAGAGCCATCTCCTGTGAGAGTCAGATCTGATTTGCAGAAAATGGTCGCATCTGGTTCACCTTCTTCTTCGTCAGCCAAGACATAGTCTGTGCCGTCAGACAGGGAATTCTCGGTATCGTCGGCAAGAATAATGATCACTTTCTCTGCATTTTCAACAAAAATAGCCGAGCTATCGGAGCAGCTTATGTCTGCATCCTGCAATACGATACGTACGGACGCCGAATCCGTAGTATCAACGTATATCTGTCCGTCATTCAGCGTGCCGGAAAACACATAGGTTCCTCCTGCAGTGATTGTAATAATCGAATCACTTATTGATACGCCATCTGCGTCACAGCTGGCTGTGTCTCCATCAAGGGACACCTCAGTATAGCTTCCATCCTGCCATGCCGAATCGGTATCTTCGTCAGTGAAATCAGCCGTCATATCGCCTGCGGAACTGACAATATCCGTACCCGTCGTCTCGACAGAAGATGAACTCTTTGCGCAAGACGTAAGTAGTGTCGCGCAGAAAAGTAGTAGAAAGAGTGTGGAAACAATGCGTTTGCATTCAATTTTTCGTCTGTTCACGTTATTCTCCTCATGTGAAAGGTCCTGTATGTTTCTCTTACATCTCACATTATGACAAATTTTACATCGATTTAACGTGAAAAAGGCAGCAAAAGATAGGCTATATTGTGGAAGGTGTGAAAAATCATAGAAATGCCCGTTTCTCACAGGTAAATGAGCAGGAGTTTCCGCTTCTTCTGCAAGCAGGCTTTGCCGGCATCCTTGACAGAATGGCGATTGCAGACGATAATAGCAATGTTGATTTGGGGCATTAGCTCAGTTGGGAGAGCGCTTGCTTCGCATGTAAGAGGTCGTGGGTTCGACTCCCATATGCTCCACCAAACAATTTATCGAGACAAGTCAAGTGTAGAATTGCACTCGACTTGTTTTCTTTTATTTTCGGGAAAATCCATGTGATATGATAGACTCATGAAGTGAGTATTCTTTGATTCATTATCTTTGTGGGTTGGAAAATGAAATATAACACATATAAAAGAGCGGATGCATGTACATCCGCTCTTTCTTTAGGTAATCCGACAGCATGTATTTATACTGGCAAAGACAGTTTGTCTGATGAGGAAATGCTAAATATTGCGAAGTAGCATAAAAGTTTTGCCTCTGAAAACGTTAGTCTTTATTTGCCAAGTTGATGCTGATATGAATGTCATCAAGTTGTTTCTGACTGACTTCGGCCGGGGCACCCATCATAATGTCCTGCGCTTGTTTATTCATGGGGAAGGGGATGACTTCACGGATGCTGTCTTCGCCTGCAAGAAGCATGACCATTCTGTCGACACCGGGGGCGATACCCGCATGGGGCGGCGCGCCGTAGCAGAAGGCACTATACATGGCGGAAAATTTGCTCTTGACATCCTCTTCGCTAAGCCGCGCGATATGGAATGCTTTTACCATGATTTCTGGATCATGATTTCGCACGGCTCCAGAAGATAATTCGATCCCGTTACATACAAGGTCGTACTGATAGGCAAGGATATCGAGGGGAGAAAGGTTTTCGAGTGCCTGTTTACCGCCTTGTGGCATAGAAAAGGGGTTGTGGCAGAATTCAATTTCGCCGGATTCTTCTCCCATCTCATACATCGGGAAGTCAACGATCCAACAGAATTGGTAACTTTCTTTATCAAAATGCCCTTGCGCCAGTTGCCCGAGCATTTTTCTGAATATGCCTGCGGTCTTCTGGGCAATCGGCTTCTTGCCAGCTGTGACGCCAACAAAATCGCCCGCGCGTAAGTGAAGGGCATCGCGAATCTCTTCTTTCCGGCTCCCGAGAAATTTGGCGATTCCACCGATGTAGTCGCCGTTTTCGTCTACGCGAAACCAATAGGCTTTGTTCCCGGATTCAACCTCGATGTCGGCGCAAAGTTTGTCGATTTCTTTTCGCGTTGCCGTATAGTTGTCTGTTACGACAGCCTTTATCGTTGCATCCTGAAAAGGAGGAAATTCGCACGAAGAGAATAGATCGGTCACATCTTGGATCAGCAGGTCAATTCGAAGATCAGGTTTGTCTGTACCGTATTTCTCGAGGGATTCCAAGTAGGGAATGCGCGTGAAAGGGGCGGCAGACGCACGGCTATACTTGCCGTATTTCTCAAACACAGGAGGCAACACCGTCTCGATGACGCTAAATACATCTTCTTGGGATGCGAAAGCCATTTCCATATCAAGCTGATAGAATTCGCCCGGCGAGCGGTCGGCGCGTGCGTCTTCATCTCGGAAGCAAGGAGCGATCTGGAAATACCGGTCAAAGCCAGAGGCCATCAGGATCTGCTTGAATTGTTGCGGTGCTTGCGGTAATGCGTAAAACTTGCCCGGATGGTTTCTGGATGGGACGAGATAGTCTCTTGCCCCTTCGGGAGAAGAGCATGTCAGGATCGGCGTCGTGATTTCTACGAAATTCAGATCATTCATTCGCTGCCTTAACTCAGTAACGATGCGGCTGCGAAGTAGGATTTTGTCTTTGACTTCAGGATTACGAAGATCAAGATAACGATAGCGCAGTCTTGTGTTCTCGTCGGCTTCTTTGGACATTCGGATTTCGAACGGCAAAGCATTATGAATGCATCGTCCCAGAATCTCAATTCTACTTGGAACGACTTCGATCTCGCCTGTGGGAAGGGTCAAATTCTTGCTTGATCGCTCTCGGACGACACCTTCAATCAGAAGGGTTGACTCCTTGTTCACATCGTCTAGTACGCCCATCATGTCTTCTGTCTCAATGACAATTTGTGTTACTCCATAGAAATCGCGCAAGACGAGGAATCCCAGATTCCTGCTGATCTTTCGTATATTGTCGTACCAGCCCACAACGATGACGTTCTTTCCAATGTCCGACATACGTAAATCATTACAGGTATTTGTTCTTGACTGTATCATTATGCTAACCTCATTTTCACCGATAAAGCTCGTATTTTCATTATTCACAAGTGAAAATTATAACATTGCTCAGAATTCGCGGCAAGCTCGCAAGGCACATTTCTGAAGAAAGATGATGACAAAGAACGTGCATCTGATACGTATTTGCCGCACACTTTCCTGGTAATAAGTTGTTAATTTTGCGATGTCATAATTATGTTATGAGTATAAGTGACGATTGTGCCGTGCGGTTGCAAGGAAATGTTGGGGGTAACGTAAGATGAAGAGAAGCAGCAAATTTTTTTCAAGTATTCTGGTCTTGACCATTCTATTGACCGCCATTCCGATTGCGCCGATTTTCGCAGCTGGAGAGCCGAGCATTTCGCTTGGTAGTTCGTCCCTTGCAAGCGGGAAATACTCCTATCCGAATGCTACCATTAGCGGAGAAAATATCCGTACCATTTTGATCAGTTTTTCGGATAGTGTGACATCGGGGGATGCCATTATTCTTCCAAGTACCACCCCAAGTGGCTTTTCCGTCTCACAAACCTCCTCAAGCAATGCATATGCCAAGAGGATTAATCTTGCGGAAAATACTCCAGCAAGCACGATTGCCGAATATGTGCGTGGAATAACCTTCTCGATTGAGAGCGCCACGCAATCACTCTCCATTACGGTTACAACAGAAAATATTACAAATGATACTTTCTACAATAGCGATACAGGGCACTATTATCAGTACATTGCAGACACATCAAGTAACTGGACTTCGGCATACGATGCGGCCAAGGCAATGACCTATATGGGGCGAACGGGCTATCTTGCAACGATTATGAGTGCGGATGAAGATCAATATGTCAACTCACTCTCCGGAGGGAAAACGGGGTGGCTTGGCGGAACACTACTTAGCAATACGGGTACGACTGCCGGCTCTTTGTATTACAACGGTTTTGACACGAGTTCAGTTGTTTCGACAGGTTGGTACTGGGCATGCGGACCGGAGAAGGGGACAACATTCTATAGTTCCAATAGTTTATACCCAAATGCCAATGCGGGAAATGCAAGTACGGTGGATGCGGCAAACACGACATATTATTACAACTGGGCACGTGGGACAGTATCCTATGAACCGAATAATATGACATTATACGAGTCGAGTACGGGAAATGATTATGAGGCATGCCTGACGACTCTCGTCATATCAGGCAATACGGGGAAGCATGGGACAAGCTTCTCTTGGAATGATAAAAGATATGATACGCCTGGAACGGGGATGTGGGATGCACAAGGATATTTCGTCGAATACGGAAATCAATTGAATGGCGATAGCGGAAGTGCAAGTACGGCATTTTCTACAGCTTCAACCACATTAAGGAAACCGTCTGCTGCTATTTCTTTAACGACAGTGTCATGGTCGGGAGCTACGACATACAAATGTGGTGTGAGCCTTCCAGCAACATCTAAGATGGTGACAATCTCTGTGGACAGTGGATATTTTACGATTCCGTCTTTGGGGAGCGCACTCACATTTTTGGGCGGCACGAGCGGTACGAGCTATGTAAGTTCGTATCATGCGAATACGCAATTCAACAGCGCCGTCTTTTCCTTTTCGGATTATGCCGGGGCAGCTACACTTCTTGGGAATATTGTTTATTCGTTAAGTGGTACGACACCGCAGACGATTTCAGCGACGTCCAGCACAATATCGCCGCTTGCAGGGGATATCTATTTCGAGGGCCATTACTATCGGTATGTTGATTCGGGGACAGCCTCAATCAGTTGGCCATCTTCGGTTCTTGCAGCAGGGGCGACGGACGACCCGTATTTTGGAGGTCGGGGATACATTGCAACCGCGACGTCACAAGCCGAAAACTCGATTCTACTTCGTCTGGTGGAAAATGGAGTCGGAGGAAGCGATCACTGGGATGACGCATGGATGGGTGGTATGTGGCAGAGAAACACGGGAACGCTTGCGTCTCCGACGATTATCCGAGGGGCAGACGGGAATGAGATAACCTATGAGGACCTCTATCAATGTACGAATCTGTCAACAATTCTGAAGGACTATTCGGATACCTTTGCGGATTTTAATGCCAGCAACGCGAGCACATACATATATTCTAATCCTAATACGGTTCGATATTATTGGGTTGACGGTCCAGAAGCAGGACAGGAAATCGCAAACAACACATCCGATTTCGCGCCTTGGCATGCTTCGTCTGGGACGCAAGATGAACCCAATGCGGGTGATTTTGTCTATATTGGCTGGCAGGGGGCCTACTGGGACGATTTGAGTGCAGATAGCAGTTTTTCGAAATTAAGTGGCTATATAGTCGAGTTTTCCTGTTTTGACGGAGGGTCGGACGCTGGCATCATCATGCAGGATAATAAAACAACGACTGCATATACAGCAACAATCAACACGAGGATTAACGCGGCGGCGGCCGCCGCTCCTGGCTCAGTTGAGCTTAGGCAGAGTGGAAGCTCGGCGATTACGATGTCGCTGAGTTCGACGGGTGTATATACGAAGAATGTGCACGCGGGCACTTATGATGTCTATATTAACGGGGAAGATACGGGTAAGGACATTGCGATTACGAACGCAAGCGCCGCAGTTACTGTGGATTACTACATCGTATCCTATTCGGTTAGTGATGCCGGCGAGGCCTCTGGAAGCACGATTTCTGCAACAGCTGGCGGAACTTCCTTTTCAAGCGGATCGGCCATTCTTGCCGGGAAGGAAATTGTCATAACCGCGGCTGGCGCGGGCGCGACACAATATGCGTATTCGTGGTCCGGCACGGGGATAGATGGTGGATCGGTGTCTTCGGTTACGGTATCCTCGTTGGGAGCGGCCGTCAACGCACATTTTACGGTTACGGGAACGATCTATTATTCGGCGACAGTCTACACCAAGATTGATGGGATACAGTCGGATATTGAAGGAACGGTCGAGCTGAGAAAGGGCGCAATTTGTTCGGAAGCAGTCGATTCCGGGACGGGCGTATATCGTTCATCCGTTCAGACGGGCACGTATGATGTTTATATTGACGGGCACGATACAGGGACAAATATCTACGTTTTAGGGACAGGAAGTAACGCGGTTGTGAATTATTACACAGTCTCTTTTTCCGTTACCAATGAGAAGGATGCCTCTGGATCAACCATTTCCGCGACGGCTGATGGTGTGGCAATTACGAGCGGCGTGCCGGTACTAGCCGGGAAAACAATTCAGATTACCGCCTTGGGTGCAGGCGCAACCGTATACGAGTATGCTTGGTCACAAGAATCGGGAAATACGGCTTCGACGGCATCTATCTCTTCTCTGGATCATCATCTGAATGCGATCTGTACGGTTACGGGCACTCGCATCTATACGCCAATCGTCACGTTTGATGCAGAAGGAGGCAGTGTGTCAATTTCTTCACAGATCAAACAATTCGGCTGCGTATACGGAAAGGGCTCAGACGGGACGACGGTGGAATCGCTTCCCATTCCTGTAAGAGAGGGATACACCTTTTCAGGTTGGTGGACTGGTTATAATGGGACTGGCATACTTGCTACAGAAAATACGAGCGTTAGCTCTGCAAGTGACCATACTCTATATGCAAAATGGACGCCCGTGACGATTGTGGCTACACCGACTGCTACACCGACTGCGAAACCGACAGTAGAGTCGACAGTAGAGCCGACAGTAGAGCCGACAGTAGAGCCGACAGTAGCGGCGCCGACAGCCCAGCCGACAACCTTACCGTTGCAGCGGACCGCAAGCATTATGTCAGGTGGAATAACATGCAGTATCAACATGAATAGAACAACAAGCGAAGATGGATCTGTTGTTGATCAAGCCATACTTACGACGGATGCGATGCAGGCATTACTTGATCAAGGAACGGCATCTGATGAAATTGCTATAAGGATTTCCAAGGATGAAAGCGATCCAGCAGACGTGTACACATTTGATATTCCTTCGGGTGTACTCTTTGCCATTGTATCATCTGGTCGAAATACGGTATTGGATTCTCCTTTTGGAAGTGTGACTCTTTCAGAAGAGAGTATGCGTCTAGCTGCGGAGAATAATACGCCTTTATCTCTTTCGCTTATGGCGGGAAAAGCTGCTAGTAGCGACGAAGTATTCTCAACGCTTCAGAACATGACGGGAAAAGTACTTGGGACGCCAAAACTCATCAAGACCAACATCGACTCTTTGCCACTTTGTGTTACGCTGCCTTTAGATGGATTCAGTGAGGAAGAGCTCGCCGATGAAGCCTTTCTTTCTAGTGTCTATGTCTATGTAACATATGAAGACAGCAAGACGGCTGTACTATCGGGTACGATTGTATATACAGATGGGGTTCCGACGGGTATTAGCTTTGAAATGAATCAATCCGGAAGCTATCAGATTATCAGTGCGGTTCATGCAGATCCGATCAATCAGAAGAGAGAATCGGCAGGAAATGGGAACACAACGATTTGGATCTTAGGCATTTCCGGCGGAATCCTTCTTCTTGGCTTTTTCTTCCTGATTCTCCTCTTCAAAAAGAGAAAGGAGAAGGATGAAGAGAAACAGGGTTCGCAGAATCTTCTAAATCTATAGTCGATATCCGGGAAAGAAAAGACAGATGAAAAAGCCCCCGAAACCGTTAGGTTTCGGGGGCTTTGCACTTCAAAAGGAATTACCTTATCGAAGAATTCAGATGATTACCATCTGCTGTTGTCACCGTATGAACGGTCGTTGTTGCGCTGTTGCTTTCTTGCACGACGGCAATCAGGGCAGCGAACAGGTTCATTTGTGAAACCCTTCTCAGCGTAGAAAGCCTGCTCACCCTCAGTGAAAACAAACTCTGCGCCACAATCCTTACATGTCAATGTCTTATCTGGCATATTGAGATACCACCTTCTTTAAGATTAGGTAGGCTACGGGGGATAAAACCAGGTCTTTAAAAATCTACCTAATCGTTACGAAGAAGTATAATTTAAATCGCTATCTATACCGTTCCATGACCTGTGAACAGAATACCATGCAAATCGCAAAAAAACAAGTAATTTTATAAATTAGGCAAAATGCAACGAAACAGCGGGCGTTTTTTCGTCATTTTGTCAAAATCACACATAGTTATACCAGAAAAGCAGACCGTCCCGGATAGATTGCCGCCGCTCCAAGCTGCTCTTCAATTCGCAGTAGCTGGTTGTATTTGGCGATTCGGTCCGTGCGGGAAGGTGCGCCAGTCTTGATTTGTCCGGCGTTTATCGCAACGGAAATGTCTGCAAGCGTTACATCTTCCGTCTCACCAGAGCGGTGAGATACGATGGCAGTGAAATGATTCTTCTGCGTCATTTCGATTGCTTCAAGAGTTTCGGTAAGTGTTCCGATTTGATTGAGTTTGATCAGGACGGAATTGGCTACCCCCATTTTGATACCCTTTTGTATGCGGCTTGTGTTGGTTACAAAGAGATCGTCACCAACGAGTTGAATTCTTGAGCCGAGCTTGTCTGTTAGGTTTTTCCACCCACTCCAATCTTCTTCGGACATTCCGTCTTCCAAGGAGAGAATCGGATATCGGTTTGCGAGATCTGTCCAATAATTGACCATCTCTTCTGGCGTCATATAGATACCTGCTTTCCAAAACAGATAATCTCCCGGATGCCCAGCTTTGGCAGATGCATCATACATTTCTGTCGCGGCGGCATCGATGGCAATGCAGAAGTCTTCTCCTGGTATAAATCCGGAAGCTTCGATTGCGCGTACGATATAGTCAAGTGCCTGATCATCGCTTTTGAAATTTGGTGCGAATCCGCCCTCATCGCCAACAGAGGTGGTGAATCCATCCGTTTTCAGAATATTTTTCAGCGTGTGAAAGACGACGGTGCTTCTCTCTAGACAATCCGAGAACGAAGCCGCGCGCACGGGTATGATCATAAACTCCTGAATATTTAGGCTCGAATCGGCGTGCCTGCCTCCATTTAGTATGTTCATCATCGGAACAGGAAGGGTACGGGCATGTATACCTCCGACATAACGGTAAAGGGGAAGCGAAAGAGATGACGCTGCCGCCTTTGCGGCCGCAAGGGATACACCTAATATGGCATTTGCGCCGAAGACTTCTTTGCTTGGCGTATTGTCACCCGCAAGCATTGCATGATCAATTGCGTACTGATCATAGGCGTCCATTCCCGTGACAAGCCGCGCGATTGGCCCGTTAATATTTTCAACTGCTTTTCGGACACCCTGCCCCAAATAACGACTCGTATCATGATCACGAAGCTCGACTGCTTCAAAGGCCCCCGTTGATGCGCCTGACGGTACGGAAGCGCGTGCGGTGGTGTTATCAGATAGGGTTAGGTCAACCTCAACGGTTGGATTCCCTCTTGAATCAAGTATTTCTCTTCCGTGAATTTTCGTGATTGTGTTTGCAAAAGTCATGTAGAAACCTCCTGCCAATCAGGCACATCAATGGGTTTTCTGAGTCTTTCTGAAGCAATCATCACAGTAACCATACAGTTCGAAATTGTGACCTAGGACGTGAAAATGACTTTTCTTCGCCGCATCTGCCTGTGATGCCACTTCCACAGGACAGATATCGATGGGAGTCATGCAATGGCAATTACAGCATACCGCATAATGTGTGTGCCGATTGAGTGATGTATCAAAAAGTGCCGTCTGCGTATCAGACAAAACGGTTTTGCGTGCGAGCCCGTATTTGCAGAAAGAATCCAGAACGCGATAGATGGTTGATAAACAAATCGGGTTCCCAGCGGAAAGGAGTCTGTCTGAAACGAAATTTGCGGAGACAGGAACGATTTCACCTGAAAGGATCGAATAGACGGCTTCACGCGTTTTTGTTCGCTTCAGCCCTTTTGGCCAATTTGTCTCTTCATTCATTGTCTGGGTCAGCTCCTTTCCTATGAGAACGATACAATCGGCTTAGGATAAGTCTGAACAGAGGGCTGATCAGGAAAAAGGATACTCCGACAAGTACGATCGTCCCACCAGGCGCGAGGCCCACTACACAAGACAATAATAAACCAATTAGGGTCGAAAGCATGGCGAAAAGAATGGAAAGTGCAATTGTCTGTCGATAGCTGCGTGCCAGTCGCATCGATGTGGCAACGGGGATGACCATTAACGACGACACGACAAGTGCTCCGACAGTTCGCGCTGCAATGGAGACCGTTATCGCAGTAAGGATGGTGAAGATGGTATTAACGATATTGACAGGTACCCCAGATATCATGGCGGCTTGTTCATCGAATGAAATGTAAAACAATTCCTTGTAAAGAAGGACAAATGCGAGAAGGACAATAACGGCGATGACAGTGACAAGGATTGTCTCAAAATCGCTAATGGCAACAATGCTGCCAAAGAGGAAACTACTGAAATTCGTCGCGTTTTTAACGAAACCGGACAGAACACCTGCCAGACCTACGCCGACAGATAGAATAATAGCAATCGACAACTCAGCATAGCGGGGCATTCTTTTGCGGATAGCTTCTATACTAAATGCGGCGATTAGGCAGGCACACATTGCACCCAAAATCGGATTGATTCCCAGAAGAAGTCCAGCGGCAACACCGGCCAGGGAGGAATGGGATAATGCATCTCCCATCAGTGATAGTCGCTTAAAGACAATGACCGTTCCAAGGCAGGGTACAATGATTGCCAGAAGAATTCCGACAAAGAAGGCCCGCCTTATGAAATCGTATTGCAAGAGATCCCAAATCATATGTGTTTCTCACTTTCTTTGTGTCGTGAGCATACTTCGCATTTTTCATCGTCGTGGGGGATTTCACAATTTGCGCAGTGAATATGTGTGTGTATGTGCTCATGAGAAGCGGGATGTGCGTGGATAATCAGATTCTCAGGGATCTCGTTTTCAGAGAAATTGTGATCAGAAAGACATAAGACGCGATTCGTATAGGGAGCCATTCGGGAGAGGTCGTGCGTGACCATTATGATGGTGACATTATGCTCGATGTTGATTCTATGCAGAATCTCAAGAAGTACAGTCACGGCACTGGGATCAATGCCGACGGTTGGTTCGTCAAGAAGAAGAATCTTCGGGTTGTTAACCAAGACGCGCGCCAGCATGACACGTTGCTGTTGCCCCCCCGACAGTTCACTTATGAGATCATTGGCGTGATCCTTCATCCCGACGGATGCGAGCGCATCAAGAGCAAGCTGCTTGTGGCGACGGTTAAAGAATCGGAAAAGACCGATTTGGGGGTAGAGCCCAAGCAGGCATACCTCAAGCGCAGTTGCGGGGAACTTTCCGGATTCATTTCCGCTATTTTGCGGAACATATCCGACGATGCTACTTTTTGTCGCCTTAATCGGATCTTGATTGTTCAGCAGGATCTTTCCGCTTTTGGGTGTCAGAAAGCCAAGAAGAAGCTTGATCATTGTGCTTTTTCCGGTTCCGTTTGAGCCGATGATTGCAGCAAAATCACCTTCGCTTACCGAGAAGGTGACATGCTCAAGGAGGGGCTCCTCATTATAGGTAAAAGATAGGTCCTTAACATCAATTACGGGAGTATTTGTCATTTTCTCTCCTCGGTTAGGAAAGTGCGGCTACGAGTGTATCCAGATTACTCTCCATTACGGTGAAATAGTCTTGACCTGCAGCAATCTCGTCATCACTTATTCCTTCAAGAGGATTAAGTGCCGCAGTTTCGCAGCCTGTCTCGTCTGCAATTGCCTCTGCGACTTCCGGATTGACCAGTTCTTCGAAAAAGATTACATGAATGTCATATTCTTCGACAAAATCAATGATATCCATCATGCGATTCGCGTCAGGCTCGGCATCTGCTGAAAGTCCCTCAATCGGTATCTGTGTCAGACCGTATGCCGCACAAAGATATCCGAAGGCCTGATGGGCCACGACAATATTCTTCTGCGGGACATCCGCGAGTGCTTCCGCGAATTCTGTATCTAACTGATCGAGCTTCTCGGAATACGTCGCAAGATTATCTTCATAGTAGGTCTTATTTGTCGGGTCAGCATTGCAAAACGCCTCGCAAATTGCTTGCATTTCTATTTTAGCATATTCAGGATCCAGCCACACATGTCCATCCGAACCGCTTTCTTCGCCATTTTCGGAATCGGTTGTTTGCAAGAGGGTTATATCGGCTGAGGCTTTGACAATGGTAAGTGATTTGCTATCGAGTGAATCGAGAACAGAAGTGACCCACCCTTCTGTATAATCGCTGTTATAGATAAAAACGTCGGCATCACTGATGGTTATCATATCAGTACTTTTGGGTTCCCATTCGTGAGGTTCAACACCGGCAGGTGTCAAATTCGTAACGGTTACTTTATCGCCGCCAATTTTCTGGGCAAAATCGTACATTGGATAGAAGCTAGCGACAACGGAAAGCTTGCCGTCATCCGTCTTTTTGCTTGCGCAACCACTGAATCCCATAAGGACCATTCCTGCTGACAGTAAAATAGATAGTAGACGTGTCATTTTCATGGTAAATCTCCTTGTATCGTTTCAATTTGTCCATCACGATTTGTATCGAATAAATAGAAAGGGTGTATATGTAAATGCGAACGATTCGCATTTACAAGTGTAGCCATATACATTAGGAAGGTCAAGAGCATGAAGGAAAATGGCACGTATTTTTTATATACGTTGATAAGCTATTGCAGAAAAGCAATCGCGAACAAGAACACACGCTTACTCGGGCAGAAGGGTGATTCCGCGAGACACAAGGAATTCGTTGATTTTCTGGATCGATTCATGGCTGATAATATGTTCAATCGCGCAGGCTTCCTCATCGGCAAGCTCTTCCGGGATGCCAATTACATCGGCAAAAAGCGATTTAAGGATCTTGTGCTTCCCTTCGAGAAGAGCGGCAGTCTCAAGGCCTTGCGCGGTCAAGTGAATCTCCTGGTACTTCTCGTTGACGACATAGCCTAACTTGGCAAGCGTATTCATCGCATTGTTGACACTGGCTTTGGAGACATCAAGTTTTGCGGCGATATCGCTTACCCGCACGCCGGAATCTGCGCAATTGGTTGCACACCGTCCCGACAAGTCAAAAACGGTCTCTAAGTAGTTCTGCATTGCGATACTAAGACTTTGCATAAGAGAGATCCTCCAATACACAAGCATAGTGACATCGTATCATCTTTTGACAATTAAGGCAAAGAGGCGTGAATGAGACATGTAGGTATTGATTTTACTTGTGATGTCGTATAGAATGAACATATGAACAGGTGCGCATACGAGCATTCGAAAAAACGAAACCGATAGGAGAATATGAAATGGACATGACTTTTCGCATAAAAGGACTGGACTGCGCAAATTGCGGAGCGAAAATAGAAAGGGAAATACGAAAATACCCAGAAGTTACGGAGGCAAGCCTCGACTTCATGCAGATGAAGCTGCGTATTTCCACTTCAGATCCGATCAAGGAAGCCGTCTTCAAAAAAAGTTTGCAGGAACGAATATCCCGAATCGAACCCTCCGTTCGGATTGAGAAGGATCTGCCAAAAGATAAAGACTCATCCAATGCGAAGGAACATGAGATGCGAGTAAGACGATTGGTTATTCTTTCTGGAACGGTGCTTTTCTTGCTTGGCATTGCTGCGGAGTATTTTCTCTCTTTTCCAAGAGTAGCAGAATTTCTCTTTATAGGATCCTACTTTTTTACCGGTCTTCCCGTCCTGTGGACAGCGGCTAGAAACCTTCGCGTAAGGAAGATGCTTGACGAGAATATTCTTATGTCCATTGCTACGATTGGGGCTTTTGCTATTTCGCAAAGCTCGGAGGCGGCGGCAGTCATGCTGTTCTATCAGATTGGTGTCTATTTTGAGCAGAAGGCGCTACAGTCATCGAGACGCTCCATATCGGAGGTTCTTGCTCTTCGCCCCGACTATGCCAACATTCTTGTGGAGGATGCTCTTGTTCGCGTGTCACCAGAAACCCTTTCCGTCGGAGATGAATTTATCGTTAAGCCAGGGGAGAGGGTCCCTCTTGATGGCATTGTATTGACAGGAGAATCGTATTTAGATATGTCGGCACTCACGGGAGAGCCTGTCCCATCTTGGGTAGGCCCAAAGAGCGTTGTTCTTTCGGGGAGCGTCAATCAGGAATCTGTCCTAGCCATACGTGCGACAACGACATCTTCTGAATCGACCGCATCGCGGATTATTGAAATGGTTTCGGGAGCAGGCGCAAAAAAGACCGTTCGCGAAAATCAGATTACAAGGTTTGCCGCGATCTATACGCCAGTCGTTGTGAGTATGGCGATTCTTCTTGCGGTCATTCCTCCGCTGTTTTTCGGTCAGAGTTTTGCGACGTGGATCTATCGAGCCCTGTCATTTCTTGTTATTTCATGCCCGTGTGCGCTGGTCATTTCCGTTCCACTCGGCTATTTTGGCGGGATGGGCGCTGCCAGTCGAAATGGAATTCTCATAAAAGGGAGTAGCTATCTAGACGCGCTAGCCGAGGTTACTCGTATCGTTTTTGACAAGACAGGAACGCTGACGGAGGGCGTCTTTGCGGTCACA
>JBPOHB010000172.1:0-10314 GCA_052036055.1 Bacillota bacterium
GTATTGATCCTTCATCCATTTTTACGGTTTCCATTATGCCATGCACATCCAAAAAGACGGAAGCTGCACGTGAACAAATGATTAGCGAAGAGGGTCTGAGGGATGTAGATGTCGTATTAACGACAAGAGAACTTGCAAGAATGATCCGCCAGGCTGGCATTGACTATTCACGTCTGCCCGATGAAGGACCTGATAAAGATTTGCTTGGCGAATACTCAGGTGCTGCCGTAATCTTTGGCGCAACGGGTGGCGTAATGGAGGCGGCTCTTCGGACGGTTGCGGATATTCTGGAAGAAGATGATCTACCAGCTTTTGAGTATACTGCCGTTCGTGGTGTGGCCGAAGATGTCAAGGAGGCAACGCTAACATTAGATGGCAAAGAAATCAGAGTTGCCATTGCACACAGCACAGCTGGTGCGAAAAAGTTACTCGATGCAATTTCGTCTGGTCAGGCACCGGAATACACTTTCATTGAAATTATGGGCTGCTCTGGCGGTTGCGTCTGTGGCGGCGGACAGCCACAGCAACCTGCTCAGAAGCTTATGGATATTGATATCCGTTCAGAAAGGGCAAAAGCTCTTTATGAGGAAGATGTCATCATGAATATACGGAAGAGCCATAAGAACGCAGACGTCAGCAAGCTATATCATGATTACCTCGGCGAGCCTAACGGACATCTTGCTCACCACCTATTGCATACTACGTATTGTAGACGTGAGATATATCCTGATTCCCTCGTTGAAGAATAAAACATATTACCCATGAATAACAAAAAGTACTGAGGACAAACAGGATTTGCCCTCAGTACTTTTGTATTTTTTGATGAAAATGTTTGAATTGCAAAATACTTTGACTAAATCGAACAAAAGAGTTGACATAGTGAATGTACAATCATTAAAATAGTACATGTGCTTATTCACAATTTGTACAGACATATTGTAACTTGAAAATATAATAATTTGGAGGTGAGTACCATAGAAAAGTGGTTCGTAGGAATTGCTGCTCTCATTGTTGGTTTGCTCATCGGTGTAATTACTGCAGTTTTTTATTATCGTAAGGGTTTCTCTGTGCGTCAGAAGAAATTGCAAGAAGACATCGTAAAAGCCGATTCAGAAGCTGAGAAGCTTGTCGGTGAAGCACAAAAGACAGCCGAGGGCAGAAAAAGAGAACTTCTTTTGCAAGCTAAGGAAGAAATTACCAAGGCGAAAGTTGAACTTGAGCGCGATTTGCGCGAAAGAAAAGCCGAAATTGCAAAAGAAAGACATAGACTTGACCAAAAAGAAGAAACACTTGATAAGAAAATCGAAAATCTCGAGCTGAAGGAAGATGCACTTGACCAGAGAGTGAGTGATGTTCTTGCTATGGAAGAGAATGCTCGAGATCTTGAAAAACAGAAAGTACTTGAGCTTGAAAGAATATCAGGATTAACTGTCGAAGATGCCAGAAATCTGGTTCTTGCTCAGGCTCGTATGGAGTACAGCCATGATATGGCTACACTTCTTAAGCAGATGGAAGATCAGACGAAAGAAGAAGCCGATCGCAAGGCTAAAGACATAATTGTAAATTCAATTCAGCGGTATGCATCTGATTATGTATCTGAAGTTACTGTATCCGTCGTCTCATTGCCTAACGATGAGATGAAGGGCCGTATCATTGGTAGAGAAGGCAGAAACATTCGCGCTATTGAGACAATAACAGGCGTCGACCTAATCATTGATGACACACCTGAAGCCGTAATCCTTTCGAGTTTTGACCCGGTCAGAAGAGAAATTGCTCGCCTCACCATTGAGAAGCTGATTGTTGACGGCCGTATTCATCCCGCAAGGATTGAAGAAATGGCACAAAAGGCAAAGAAAGAAGTTGCTGCAACAATCAAGCAAGAAGGTGAGCGTGCGGCCTTTGATACGGGTATTATCGGACTTCATCCCGAGATCGTTAAATATCTCGGCAAGCTCCGATACCGTACAAGCTACGGGCAAAATGTTCTCCAGCACTCCATCGAAGTGTGTTGGATTACAGGAATGATGGCGTCAGAGCTGGGTCTGGATGTTACTGTGGCAAAGAGAGCTGGACTCCTTCATGATATTGGCAAAGCAGCCGATTTTGAGATGGAAGGTTCGCACATTGAGCTAGGTGCAGACATAGCAAGAAGGTACAAAGAATCCGAAGATATCATCAATGCCATTATGGCTCATCACGGTGATGTTGAACCTGAAACACTGATTGCTGTTCTTGTAGCGGCGGCCGATGCGATCTCTGCTGCAAGGCCTGGAGCAAGACGTGAAAATCTTGAGACCTATATCAAACGAATTCAGAAGCTTGAAGAGATTGCCACGAGTTTTGAAGGTGTAGAGAAATCCTACGCTATTCAGGCAGGTCGTGAGATCCGTGTCATGGTTAAGCCAGAAATTGTATCCGATCCCGATATGATTCTTAAAGCAAGAGATATCTGCAAACGAATTGAAGAGGAATTGGACTATCCAGGACAGATTAAGGTCAATATCATTCGCGAGACAAGAGCGACGGATTTTGCTAAGTAGTATTTATCTTCCCAAACCATTCATTACGAATAACGCCCTATCTTTGAGAAATCGAAGGTAGGGCGTTTTTTGTGGTAAAATGAAACGGAATATGGAAAATAGTGGAGGTCACTTGAACGTTTTATTTATTGGAGACATTGTTGGCGTACCCGGCAGGAAAATTCTGAAAGAGAAACTTTCTGCCATGAAAACAGAATATGATATTGATGTATGTATAGCAAATGCTGAAAATGCTGCGGCTGGCTATGGTTTGTCGCAGATCATTGCAAATGATATTTTTTCTGCTGGTGTTGATATCATTACGATGGGGAATCACACTTTCTCACGCTCGGACATTTTTCGATTCTTAGAAAGTGAGAAGAGGCTGGTGATTCCGGCTAATGTATCTGCCGAGTGGCCGGGATATGATCATGCTATTTATGATGGCAAGGAAAAGGGCAAGTTGCTCGTAATCAATCTTTTGGGTCGAATAGGGATGGATCCTTGCGATAATCCATACAGAGCCGCAGATAGACTTCTGGAAAAATATAAGAAAGATTCAGATATACGTATGGTCCTTCTTGATTTTCACGCAGAAGCAACATCAGAGAAGCAAGCAATGGGGTATTATCTGGATGGCCGAGTTTCGGTCGTCGTCGGGACACACACACATGTTCAGACTGCGGATGACGCAATTCTTGAAAGAGGAACGGGCCGCATATCTGATGTGGGTATGACGGGTCCCATTACGGGCATTCTTGGTATGAGTGTGAAGGTGTCTCTGAGAAGATTAGTTGATCAATTGCCGTCAGTATATGAAGTCGCAACGGGGAAAGCCATGATTAATGCAGTCGTTGCATCTCTTGATCCAGAGACAGGTAAATGCATATCTTTGAAACGCATACAGTTATTCGAATAACCAGAAAGGAATGAACAATCATGATCTATATATTAATTGCCTTACTTGTCATTATGGACCAAATCTTGAAATACATTGTTACCAAAAACGTTGATGTATATGAGGCGAAGTCGCTAATTGATCATTTTTTCTCAATCACGCATGTGAAGAATGAAGGAGGGGCATGGAGTCTGTTTGCCGATCAGGCTTGGGGAATCATTCTGCTCACGATTATTTCTGCGATTGCGTCTGTTGCTATGCTTATCATCATATTTTATCTTCGGAACAAGCATGTACCGATGATCCGACTTTCAGTAGCTATTCTTGTATCGGGAACGATAGGCAATATGATTGACCGGATTCGTTTTGGCTCTGTCGTCGATTATATTCAGTTCCAATTCGGCACGTACACCTTCCCTATATTCAATTTTGCAGATATGTGTATCGTTTCAGGTTCAATTCTTCTTGCTATCATGCTTATGCTGGATAAACAATTATTTGTATCTCATGACAAAGGAACGACTCTATCACAAAAAACGATGGAGCTTGAAGACAGAGAGGACTCAACAAATGCTACATGAATTACCGGTAGACAAAAACTGTGCAGGTATGAGGCTTGACGCATTTGTTGCACATTCACTTTCCGACATTTCCCGATCCTATGCGCTTACACTTATTTCAATGGGAAATGTTCTTGTTAATGACAAGATCGCGAAACCGTCATACAAAGTCTGCGAAAACACCGTGGTATCTGTTATCATACCTGAACCTGAAATGACAGATATGCGACCCGAAAACATTCCGCTAGATATTGTCTATGAGGACAAAGATCTTCTCGTCATTAATAAGCCACAAGGGATGGTTGTTCATCCAGCTCCGGGACATTATTCCGGGACACTCGTTAACGCGTTACTTTACTACTGCAAGGGAGAATTATCGGATATAAACGGGATTATCAGGCCTGGGATCATTCATCGAATTGATAAAGATACTTCGGGTCTGTTGATTGCGGTTAAGAACAACAATATACATGAAAAAATGGCTCGGATGATTGCAGCTCATGATGTTGAGCGAAAATATCGATGCTGCGTCTATGGTGTAATTGAATCCGAGAAAGGAACGATTGACGCCCCCATTGGTAGATCAGGAACAGATCGGCGCAAGATGATTGTTCAAGGTGACGGGAAGCCATCAGTCACACATTTTGAAGTCATTGAAAGATTTAGAAAAGGAACGGATTTATCCGTCATCCTTGAGACGGGCCGCACACATCAGATTCGATCGCATTTGACCTATATTGGCCATCCGGTAATTGGAGACCCTCTTTATGCACATAAAAAACCGACCTATGGCATGATTGGGCAAGCGCTTCACAGCCACTCACTGCGTTTTATTCATCCGATTACTGGCAAAGAAATTTCACTACAATCTGATTTGCCTTCATACTACCTCGAACTTATTGCTGCACTGAGAGAATTGTAATCGGAAAGGATACCTATACCTGTTATGAGCAATCAAAGAAGTGATCGTTTTGAATCGGATTGCTCCGGTTCATATGAACCTCCTGAAATTGGCAGGAAAAGTGAACCCCACAAAATGAAGCGGATTGAGACCGTTTTGCTTACGGTGCTTTTCTTTTTACTGGGCACATTTCTATCTGTACAAACGCGCGATATATTTACTTATCGCAAACAGTTTCTAAGTGCAAAAGAGGAATATGCTTCCTATCAGGAAGAGCTGGACACGCTTCTAGATGAAAACGCTGCACTTAAGGATTCAAATTCTGAACTCAACTTGCAGAAAAATGCTTTGACAGAGAGCGTTCTGGAAGAGCAAGGATATTCTGAACTTGCATTATCTTTGGCAGAAGTTCGTATATCTGCTGGATTAACGGATGTTTCAGGTGAAGGTGTGACAATTACTTTAGACGACTCTGAATCCATTGATTATACAACAGCTGATTCACTTAATTTGATTCATTCAGAGGACATAGAGTATATTGTTGCTCTACTTAAATCTGCCGGTGCGACAGCGATTGAAATTAATGGCGAGCGCGTCGTATATACGACAAGTATTAGCTGTAACGGACCAACGATTCGCATTAACGATGAACGTTTCCCCGTACCGTTTGTTATTACAGCAACATGTGACGCGGATACGACATATGATATACTTCAAGCAGATTCATATATTCAGTATCGAAAATCCAATTACGTCGTTATTGATATTGCAAAAGTTGATAGCGTCACGATTGCTGCATATTCCGATCAATCCGTTATAGATAAGCTCTGTAATGATCTGGGGGTGAACGTATCATCATGACAAAACGTTTTCAGATATCACTTGCTGCGATTCTCGCTTTCTTCATTCTTGGTTTATTAGTAGCCGTTCAGCTGAAAAACATCAATGACAATCAGTTGCAAGAATACTATGATAATCAAGATTTGACAGGAATTCAGGATAAGGTCATGGTAATTATGCAGGAAAATGATGATCTATCTTCGCAAAACCAAAAAATGTCTGACCTGATTTCCTCTTTAGGTGCAGAGCTTGCAGGCGATGATGAATCCTTACAGGCAATCGTAAGCGAGAAAAAGAAAGCCGAAGTTTTTGCCGGACTTACGGATGTCTCTGGCGACGGACTGCAAATAATCGTGGATGTTGGCACCTCTGATTCAATCAAGTCAACAACACTTCTTCTTCTTGTAAATGAACTTCGCTCATCGGGAGCACTTGCGATTTCGGTTAATAATGAGCGAATTGTAGCAATGACGGAAATTCGTGATACGGGAACAGATAATCAACAGATCGTAATAAATGGAAATGCCTATGCGAGTTCATCGCAGTTTGTAATACGCGCAATATACAACGAAGCTGACTGCAAAAATGGATTATCCTTGCTATCAAGCCTGATTTCTCAATTAACGTCTGCTAATACGATCAGCGTCGCTGAGACAGATAATTTGTCAATTCCTGGTTTATCAGAAGACAGTCTGACCTATTCAACATCTTGAGAAGGAAGTAAATATGCTTAAACAATGCGAATCAAAACACGTATTAGAGCTTCCTTATCTGATGAGTATTTCATCAGGTAACGGAAGGTATAGCAAAATCATAGAGAAGTACTTTTCTGTTGATACAGAGATCATGAACGCAAATTCTCTTCAGGTTGTGGGTGATTCTATTCATGTTATGAATGCCGCAAATGTATTTTTGGCACTCAATCTGTTTTTGTCGAAAGACAATCATGTTGATGAACAAATAGTTTCATATTTGTGTTATCTTTCTGACAATCACCGTCTAGATGATTTTTGCAGCACGATTGATCAGACGATACTCGTCACGCCAAAAGGAAAATCAATTCGGGCGAAGACGCTTGGGCAGAAGATGTATGTAGATGCATTACGTGAAAACGAGATGGTTTTTTGTATCGGACCTGCAGGTACAGGGAAAACGTATCTAGCGGTCGCGATGGCCGTGGCGGCTTTCCGAAAAAAGGAAGTCTCAAAAATTATTTTGGCAAGACCCGCCGTTGAAGCGGGTGAGCGACTCGGTTTTTTGCCTGGAGATATTCAGGAAAAAGTTGACCCGTATATGAGACCGATATATGATGCCCTACAAGATTTATTAGGCGAAGACGTCTTCCTTCGGTGTATTGAAAAGGGACAGATAGAGGTGTCTCCACTTGCATTTATGCGTGGGAGAACACTAGATGATTCATTTATCTTGCTTGATGAAGCGCAAAATACTACGGTCGAACAAATGAAGATGTTTCTTACCAGAATCGGGATGAATGCCAAGGCATGTATCTGTGGAGACATTACCCAGATTGATCTCCCCTGTGGTACTCGTTGTGGTTTATCAGACGCGGCCCAAATTCTGTGTGATATTGAAGGTATTCGCGTAATTACGCTATCGGATTCGGATATTGTCCGAAATCCATTGGTACAAAGAATCATCAGGGCTTATAATAGACAAATAAGAGAGGGGGGATCATAATTCATGAAACTTGTGCTTAATCTCAAGAAGATCTTGCAAATGATCTTCATCGTCATTTTTGCCGCACTCGTTGTTTTGCTTGTATATTATGGTTCAATTCCCAATCGATATGATTTATCACCTGGAAGTGTTAGCGATGTAGACATCATTTCTCCAAGATCTATAACCGATGATGTGGAAACGGAAGCTCTTGCAAATGAACAGATGAATATGGTTAATCCTGTATATGTCCGTTCAGATGATGTGTCAGAGCAATGCATAACGGATCTGACTGCCTTTTTTGTTCTTTGCAATGATATTCGAGATGAATCTATAAACGATGACGGTACATATGCGAATACATACCGCGCCATGAGCGACGCGTTAATCAGTCAGACATCTCAGAAATTCGGGATTGAATTAACAGATGATGAATCGTTCCAACTGATGACATGTGATGCAAGTCTTCTTGACTATATTCAGTCGAAATCCATTTCCGTTACCTCTTTAATTTTGACAGATATGGTAGATGACACAGCGCTTGCCGATGAGATCATTGAATATACTGAGGATGTAGAGGAAAGTGATACGCAGCTATATATGTCAAATACGGCGATCATTCAGTCTCTTCTGACTCGATTTGTGAAGCCTAATGCTGTATATGATGAAGCCGCGACACTTACCGCTAAGCAAAAAAAATATGATGAAGTGATGGCAAGCCCGATTCTCATTGAAAAGGGAACGAGGATTGTCGTTGTTGGCGATGTGATCACACAAAACACATACAATATTCTTCTGGATCTCGACCTAATACAGACCAATCAGTTTGATACAACGTTGCTAATTGGCATAGCCGTATACATGCTCATAATATTCTCGATTCTTGCCTTATATTTGAATCGATTTGAGCAGGACATGATTAAAAATCCTCGTGATGTAATTGCGATTGCATTGTCGTTTTTTCTTCCCATACTTGCGGCCGTGTATCTGTCTGGCATATCGACCCAGATATCGCCAGTCTATTTTACGGCAGTCATAATAGCCACCTATCTTGGCGTTCAATCAGGTATAATCTTGTCATTTTTGCAAATCTTGATTATTCTGCCCATTTATCAATATGACCAGACGTTTATTTTTGTATCCATAGTTGGCGCGTTTATTTGTTCCATGATTGCAGGGCAGAGAAATCACAAGTATAATTCAGCGTCACTCATACTCTTAACGTCCTTATCATGCTTCGTAGCTGCTGTCGGATTAAATCTCGTCCTTAAATCAAGTAAGACCGAGCTGTTCACTTCCTCGTTATGGGCGATTATTTCTGGTTCCGTTGCTGTCATTGCCGCAACAGGGTTCATGCCTATTTTCGAACTGTTATCGAATACGGTTTCACCGATTCGACTTATCGACTTGTCTCAGCCTGGAAATCCGCTGTTAAAACGTCTGTTTGTTGAAGCGCCGGGAACCTCTCAGCACAGTATGATGGTTGCAAACCTGGCAGATTCAGCTGCGGAATTTATTGGCGCAAATGCTCTTCTTGCAAAAGTCGGCGCCTATTATCATGACATCGGGAAGCTTGATAAACCCATGTATTTTACAGAAAACCAGCAAAATGGAATCAATCCGCATGATGAACTTACGCCTGAGGAGAGTGCTTCCATCATTACTTCCCATCCAGATCTAGGGGTGCGATTAGGGCGTAAATACCGTCTGCCATCCAGCATCATCAAAATTATTCAAGAACACCACGGGACAACCTTTCAAGCCTACTTCTATCATAAAGCCAAAGCAATTGCTGCAGAGAATAACATGCCAGATCCACCCATAAACACTTTTAAATACCGCTGTTCAATACCATCATCGAAAGAATCTGCCGTTGTTATGCTTGCTGATACATGCGAAGCCGCCATTAAATCTACCGGTATTACGTCACTTGACGAAGCAGAAGAACTATTCCGCAAACTGATTAAACAGAAGATTGATCAGGATCAACTCACAAACTCATGCTTGTCTTTTCATGACATAGAGTTGATAATCAGATCATTCGTGCAAGTATATTCAGGCGTTTTTCATGAAAGGATAAAGTATCCAGATGATTCTACAGTTCGTAAATAAGCAAAGACTCGTTTCAGCCACACAAATGATTTCTTATCAGAATCTGTGTAAACAGGTATTTGATATTGTTGAGAGCAGTTCATTTCTTGATAAGAGACTTCGTAAAAGCGATCTCGTACTATCCTGTTCCGTAAATTTTGTCGGTTCGAAATATATGCGTCAGATTAACAAGCAGTATCGGCAGATTGATCATACGACAGATGTACTGACGTTCCCACTTCTATCGATGGAATCCGGCAAACTGATTCATTCGCTCCAAGCATCCGATTATTTGATTCGCAAGGACCAAATAATTGAAGTCCCCTTAGGAGAGGTTCTCATTTCTCTTGAGAAAGCAGCGGAGCAAGCAAGTGAATATGGTCATTCCATCGACCGCGAAGTAGCTTTTTTGGCTACACATGCTGCACTTCATCTACTTGGGTTTGATCATGAAAATGAAGAAGACGAGAAGAAGATGATATTGAAGCAGAAGATGATTATGAGACAAATTGACTTAGAAAAGGATACAGATGAGACAGAGGAAACGAGGAAGAGCGTCGTGCCGTTATGCGACGCATTATTGCCTCATTCCGGCTTTGTTGCGATTATTGGTCGACCGAATGTCGGAAAGTCTACCCTCATTAATCAGATATCCGGAATGAAACTTGCCATTGTTTCTTCCAAACCACAGACGACCCGAAAGAATATCCGCTCTGTAATCAATACCGCAGATTCACAGATTGTATTTGTTGATACCCCCGGTATACACAGACCGAAATCGGCACTTGCCGAATATATGGTAGATGTCTCGATCTCTTCAGAAGAACA
>JBPOHB010000120.1:0-2274 GCA_052036055.1 Bacillota bacterium
CATACATCGGAATCCGGCAGGATCTGGCTTTGTCGGATCGCTTCATCTATGCGACAGCCGATCAGACCATCAGCGAGAATCTTCGCCTTTTTGCGAAGCCGGCTGGGAACAGACACCTTTTGTCGGGTAATGCCTCGCTTTTCGAGGAAATGGACGGAACATACATTCCGGATGAATTTGATCACGAGCAGAGCCTTCTGCTAACCGAGGACGGGACTTCATTATTGATCGTCGGATGCGCGCACTGCGGCATTGCCAATATTATGGAAAATGTTCGTGCCAAGACCCATATGTATCCGGACTTTGTTCTCGGAGGATTTCATTTATTTAATCCGGCAACCCGAAGGCCCGAAAGTCAGTCGGTGATCCAAGAAACAGGTCAATATCTGAATCGTACGGGCAGTACCTATTATACTTGCCATTGTACTGGAATCAGCCCCTATGAGGATCTCAAGAAGATCCTTGGAGAAAAAATGAATTATGCTGCTACGGGATGTGTATTGCAGCCAGAAAAGGAGATCTGAAATGAGTGAAACATGTAACCAGAATTGTTCAAGCTGCGGCGAGACCTGTGGTGATCGAAAGGATAAGCAGGACGAATTCGCAGCAATTCTTAATGTACAAAGTAGCGTGAAGAAGGTCATTGGCGTCGTAAGCGGAAAAGGAGGTGTCGGCAAATCTCTTGTGACGGCGCTGTTAGCCTCCGTTATGAACCGCCGCGGCTATTCGTCCGCCGTGCTGGATGCGGACATTACGGGACCGTCAATTCCGAAAATTTTTGGCATAAAGGAGAAGGCAAAGGGAAGTGATACTGGTATTTACCCGGTCATCACCCCAAATGGAGTACGTATTATGTCCATTAATCTCCTTCTGGAAAATGATTCCGACCCGGTCTTATGGCGCGGACCCATTCTCGCGGGTGTCGTGAAGCAGTTTTGGACAGATGTAATCTGGAGTGACGTCGACTTCATGTTTATCGATATGCCGCCCGGGACGGGCGATGTCCCGCTGACTGTTTTTCAGTCACTGCCAATAGATGGAATCATCATCGTCACGTCACCACAGGATCTTGTCACGATGATCGTCTCAAAAGCAGTCAAGATGGCCAATATGATGAGCATCCCGATCATAGGCTTGGTTGAGAACATGTCCTATTTTCAGTGCCCTGATTGTGGTGGGAAGCACAGTGTTTTCGGGGAGAGTCATGTCGAGGAGATAGCCCGCAAATACCGTTTGCCTATACTGGCAAGACTACCGATTGACCCGAAGATTGCAGAGGCATGTGATGAAGGCTTGATTGAGAATTTCCCAGTGGATTGGATGGACGAAGCAGCAGATGTGCTAGAAGCAAAAATGAAGGAACAATCAAATATGGAGGAAAGAATATGAATATGAAAATAGCCGTAGCAAGTGAAAATAATGGTGTGTGCCCACATTTCGGACATTGCGAGAGCTTCATGCTCTTTGATGTGGAAGATAGTCAAATCGTAAAAAGTGAGACCATTGCCAACCCTGGACACAAGCCTGGATTTCTGCCGAACTTTCTAAGTGACCTTGGGGTTAACCTGATCATCTCCGGAGGTATGGGAGGCGGAGCTATTGAGATCTTTGATGCGAAGAGCATAGAAGTCATCACAGGAGCCCAAGGAGATGCCAGAACGGCAGCGGAAAATTATCTCAACGGATCACTTCATTCTTCTGGATCTGTCTGTACGGAACATTCACATCATGATGAGTGCTGATTAGTCAGTTACTTTCGATCGTGCGGATACATTTGCACGCAGCCGTATGACAAGGATCCGTTCCCATCCGCCGGATCCTTGTCTGCGATATATGGATAATGGAGGGTTAGTGAAATGGACGAACATGGAGAGAAAGCTGTCGAATTATTCAGAAGTGGCTATAGTTGTTCGCAGGCAGTCTTTGCGGCATTTGCGGATGACCTCGACATCAATACGGATACTGCCGTAAAGATTGCCTCATCTTTCGGCGGCGGCATGGCCGGCATGCGGGAAGTGTGCGGCGCGGTATCAGGGATGTTCATGGTTGCCGGCATTAAATACGGATATAGCGATCCGACAGACCGAACTAGCAAAAAAGAGCACTACAGGCGCATTCAGGAAATGGCTAGTGCATTTAAAGAAGAAAACAAGTCGATTATTTGCCGCGAACTTCTCGGCATCAAGCCAGAGGGGGAGAATCTCGTTCCAAGGGAAAGAACAGAGGAGTATTATAAGAAGAGGCCTTGCGCCGAATATGTTCGGTGCGCGGCGA
>JBPOHB010000122.1:0-4637 GCA_052036055.1 Bacillota bacterium
ATGACTGAACCAGTAAGTACAAGTAACATTCCCTTTTTCACCGACATATCCTCCTAAAATTTTCAAATGAGCGTATGAATCGATTTTCTAAGATTATTTGCTTAATGTCAAATGAATTTTCCAAACCAGAGTAAATTATGCACCCAGAAATTTGTAATTTCCCGAAATTCCATGATTGAAATATTGCAAAAACCCAATTAATCGGTTTATTCATCATAATTGTAATCAAAGAAATTCGTGTAATTCGAAAAGAAGGTGATTGACAACACCGAGCATCTAGAATAAAATACAACGTGCTGTGAGTAACAAAACATTTGCAGCACTGTTTTGCACCCGTAGCTCAACTGGATAGAGCGTCTGACTACGGATCAGAAGGTTGTGGATTCGATCTCTGCCGGGTGCGCCAAGTGAGGCCTTCGTATGCAATATACGGAGGCCTCTTTATTCTTCTCACATAGCGAAATGCTTGCGCGATCATGACAAAATAGACTGGAGCTGAAAACGATGCAAAATGAAGGCGAGAAACGCATCCTCTTTCCGAATTTATACAACGCACGTGATTTGGGCGGTCTCCGAACGCGAGACGGACGCGTAACGCAATACGGGCGGTTTATTCGTTCAGACGAACCTTCGGGACTAACCCCGAATGATATAGAGCTTCTATTAGCTTACCCGATAAGCACAATTATTGACCTGCGTTCAGACGGAGAAATCGCTCGAAGACTCTTTCAGAAAGCCAATTATCCTGCTCTTCTGTATAGGAACATTTCCCTTTTTCCGGCTGATCCCGATAACGAAAATGATCCATCCGTTCAACTGGCCATTTCACTTTCACTTGGCGATTTGTATGTGCATCTTCTACAGACCCGACAACACCATTTTGCTCAAGTATTTCGGTTAATCACCAAGGCGCCTCCCGGCGCAATCCTTTTTCACTGCACCCACGGAAAAGATCGTACAGGAATGGTGGCAGCCCTCCTGCTATCTCTTGTCGGAATCCCAGAAAATGACATTATCAATAATTATGCAGAAACCTATGAGCACATACGGCCACTCGTAGACAAATTGATGACTGGTATGCCGGCTTCAAGAAGACACATATTGCGCTCAGACGCAAGCAACATGGAGATGTTTCTTCGCTATCTTCATGACAATTATGAATCGGATGCCTGTGGGTATTTGCTTGCCTGCGGGCTTACGGAAGAGGAAATGAATCGGGTAAAGAGCCGGTTGCTTGATGAAAATGACTTATCTACTCAGCAAGCTGAAGCTTCACGCTAGTAATTGTTTTTCGCTCGTCATCAGCAAAAGAGAACGTCATATTATAGCGCTGATCATCAAAAATAGCCGATACAACATAGTTATCCAAATCAGCAAACGGATATAGCATGAGCAAGTCGTCCCTGGACATGGATGTATTGATTGTTCTTCCAAAGGAATACTCCTTGTTTTCGGAAAAAAGACGAATGCGGGTAATTTCGCCGTCCCATGACCCATCACTATATTGCGTGCCGTTTATCGTTACGGAAAACTGTGAGTATGTAATAATTATATCTCCCTCACAGCCATAAACCTCTTCTGTATCAAGATCGCTCTCCGGAAGCATAAATAGAATCGGATCGCCAAATAGCGTCGTAAACTGGTTTGAATCCGCGCGATCTCCAACACGAATCATCTTCTCGTCTCCTTTATACAAAGTGAACTCGTTTGCGCTAAGTGACACAGAGACACTGTCATTGATTTGAATTTGATCATCTGTATCTCTTGCAAATATTACGGTTCGCTCAGAATAGTTACTGAGTGCTGAATCTAGAACTTCCGGTTGTATATATGTAATCTGACCAACGTCAAGACTGTCAATCTTATATTCATCATATTGCGATTTGACTTGAATCTTATAGAATTTACTTAATTGCTTGGCCTTATATTCATAGACCTGATCGGAGAGTAGCTCCGATTCGTCTGATTGACTTTGCTTGATCATGGAGGCGATTGCATCATAATTCTGCCCTTCAAGCGCATAAAAATAGAGAATGGAATAGTTGTAGAGAGAAAGACACTCAGAGACCCAAATCGATGACAAATAGGGGGTCTTGTTCGCATCCTCCTGAAGATAAAGATATAAAGGAGTCTCGGAAGAATAATCTTCCGTCAAGTATACTTCGACAGGTACCGTTACCGATATCAGATCTGATTCGGCTACATTTCCTACCGCAAGCGATGTCAAAATGCTATTTCTACTCGTATCGTCAAGCACGCGAAATGTAAGTTCCGACAAATCACTTGGGAACATGCGTGCCAACACGGCAATATACTCACGGAAGGTCGCAAGGGGGATATTGTTCATCTGTGATTCGGGAATCTGACCGTACACCGCGTCAATCTTATCCGGATCGGAAATGCCGGTAATAATGAGTTGCACAAGGGAATGAATATCAAGTGTATCTTCGGACACTTCAATCTTCACGGCCGTCTCATCAGATGAAAAATGCAAACCACAAGAACTAGCAAATAACGACACGCAAACAAGTACTGAAATCATCAGAATCCAATATCTTCGAAACGAGCATAAGGTTCGTTTCGCAAGCCGTGTATCGTTTTCGGTCACTGATTTGCTTCGTTTGATCAAAACTACCTCCTGAAAGAACGGCTATCCTTCACGCTGTCTCTTTGCTTCGAAAACAACAACGCCGGCCGCAACAGCAGCGTTTAAACTGTTGACCTGCCCCGACATAGGTATAGACAATAGAAAATCGCAATTCTCGCGGACGGATTTGCTTAGGCCTTCCCCTTCGCTGCCGATTATAACCAATAGGGAACCGCGCAAATCGGCTTTCGTATACAGGATTGTCCCCTGCGCATCCGTGCCGGCAACCCAGAAACCATCTTTTTTCAGATCGGAAATCGTCTGGGAGAGATTGGTTACACGTGCTACGGGAACATGCTCAATTGCGCCGGCAGACGCTTTGGCGACCATTGAATCAAGACCAATCGATCTGTGCTTTGGAATAACAACTCCATGAACACCTGCCGCGTCGGCAATTCGAAGAATGGACCCGAGATTATATGCATCCTTAAGTTCGTCAAGCATTAATAGAAATGGTGCCTCGCCCTTTTCTCTAACGTTTGCAATAATCTCGCTTAGTTCTTGATATTCGTGACTTGCAACTTGTGCAATAATTCCCTGATGATTATGCGTCTCGGACATTTGATCCAACGTAATACGAGGAACCTCAAGTACGGGCACTTTCAATTCCTTTGCACGAATGACAATCTTGGCAATCGTCGGATCGACACGGCCTGATTCCGTCCGTTGAACCCACATCTTATTGATTGTGCGACCCGCTCGGAGAGCCTCGTTAATCGGATTTCTGCCCTCCAGACGATCAATTGAACAGATCGGCTCTTGCGGCTGCACCTTATGAATCATGCTAATATCCGGCTTAACGGGAGGCTTAGCATATGTATTCTGGCGAGAATCCATCCCTTCAGCAAAGGGTTTTTTCGAAACATGATCTCTTTGGATCTTCTTGCCTGAAGACATTGACGCGTCCTTGTTATTCATGTGCTTTTTACCTCTCCATTTTCCATAGCTGATTCTATATCAAGTATACGCCCGATCAGAAAATTTAGACGATCCTTTTGATTCGAAAGATATAAATAGCCAATGACCGCTTCAAGACCTGTGGCATATTTATAGTCTGATGGGCTCGCATTTTTAGCCATACTAAGCGGATTTGCGTTTTTTCCTCTTCGAAAAATCAACGCTTCCTCTATAGTAAGCTCCGGGAGAAGAACACGTATCGCACCCGCCTGTGATTTCGCCTTAACATAGTTTACAGCTCTTTTGTGAAGAACCCCTGACTTTGCTGCCGAAGAGGACGCCACATGCAGTCTAACATAGAGCTCAAATACCGCATCCCCTACATAGGCTAGCACAGAAGAGGATATCTCACGAATATCACCAGAAAACACTGAATCAATCATATTCTTGTAACAAGCGGACCAGAAGGCGTGTCTTTAATCTGATAGCCTAATGATTCGACCTGACTCCGGAGCGCATCGGCCAGAGCAAAATCTTTATCCGACTTCGCCTTCGTTCTATTCTCAAGAAGATGAAGAACCTCACTTGGCACCTTGTCTTCTTCGCTGCTATCTTCAACAGGAAGACCCAAAACGCCAGAAAGTTCTGCAATCATATCAGCGGCACGAGTAAGACTATTAGCAGAAATATCCGCTGACGTGCTCGCAAGATTAGAAGCGCGAACGAGTTCAAAAATGGCGGTCACTGCGTCTGCCGTATTCAGATCATCATCCATCGCGCATAGAAAAGCCGATTTCGCGGTATCAATTTCTGCAACAAACGCACGATTCTTCTCTTCATCGGAAGCCTGAGACAAACGGTCTTTGCTGGCAGCAACAAAACGAAGATTCTGGACTGCATTTGTAATGCGCTCAAAGCTTGCCTTTGCAGATAACAGCAAATCCTCCGAAAAATTAATTGGCATACGATAATGACTTGATATAACAAAAAAGCGGATGACGTCATAGCTGTACAATTTCGTAATATCCCGCACAGTAAAGAAGTTACCGGTAGACTTGCTCATCTTCTCATTGTTGACATTCACAAATCCGTT
>JBPOHB010000223.1:0-5492 GCA_052036055.1 Bacillota bacterium
CAATCAGTAATCCGAATGCCCTTGTTACAGATATCGAAGCTCTTGCAGAAATTGCACATACGCATGGTATTCCGCTTGTTGTCGATAATACTTTTGCAACGCCATTCCTTTTCCGTCCCTTTGAACATGGTGCAGACATCGTGATCTATTCTGCGACCAAGCAGCTTAGTGGACACGGAAATGTCATTGCAGGCATTGTCTTGGAAAACGGGAAATTCAATTGGGGAAATGGCAAATTTCCGAATTTCGAGAAAAAGCTCTACACGCTTCGTGACGCCAACAATGTAAATCGCAGTATTCTTGAGGTTTTTCCGGAGTTCCCGTTTACGGCACGTATTCGGTCAACCTTTTTGAATTATCTAGGTGCGGCACTCGGTCCGTTTGATGCGTATCTTGCACTGATTGGTTTGGAAACACTCTCTGAAAGAGTGACAAAGCAGGTTTCCAACGCGGAGAAGCTTGTTAAATTTCTCGAGGCTCGAAAAGAGGTTGTATGGGTATCTCATCCCTCTGCGCAAAATAGCGTATCCAAAGAATTGGCGGCAAAGTATCTGCCAAATGGCGGTGGCTCAGTACTGACCTTTGGATTCAACGGAACTGACGAGCAGATTGAGAAGTTCATTAATGCTGTCAAAATCTTTAGCTTTCATGCGAATGTTGGGGATTCACGATCACTGATTATCAATTCCCCTCAAACGACACATGGTGAGTTGACACAAAAGGAGTTACATCTAGCGGGAATATTGCCAGATACGATTCGTATTTCAGCGGGCCTTGAAGATATACAGGATCTGACAGCAGATCTTTCGCAGGCTTTTGCGATTGCTTTTGCGTAACATAAACACACGTGCGGAAGGAATAGCGAAAAGAGATGATCATGCTCATATCTTGTGATGAATCGCGATTTTGAGTGCAGACATTCTTGAATTGACGGAAGGGGCTTAACAGGCGTAAAATATAGTTGATAATGGTGTCGGCGCAAGTCATGATTTGTTGCTACTTATGGGTGGCAATGAGGAGGATTACTATGAAGCTTCTCGTGCGTATCCTGAACCGTTTGCAATCCGTCAGTTATGCGATGCAAAGGTTTCCGACAACAATCATACTTCTATTTTTTCTCGCCATCGTTTTCAGCATAGATGTTGCGCAGGCAAATCCTTCGGCGTCCCTTTATATCGCAATGCGGACAATCATTTTTGGTGTCTTTTTGTCCCTCGCACTGCATGCTGCGTCAGAGAAACCAAAACGATGCAAAGGCATGATTTATCTGCCGTTTATTCTCATCGTGCCCGTGCTTGCTTTGGTCTATTTCCTGAAGATTTTTTCCTTGCATAAGACGGGAAGTGTGGATGTTCTGCGACTTGTAATCGTATCATTCATACTTCTTTTATTTTTCCTGTGGATTCAAGCACTGCGGTTTCGCGTCGATTTCGGTGACGCATTTATGGCTTTTTTCAAAGCGATATTTACGACGGCGTTTTTTGTCGGGATTGCTTGGGGCGGACTGTCACTGATTCTGACAGCGGTTGATCAGCTTCTGATTCACGTTCCCGAAAATCTATTTGGTTATCTTTCGGTCTGGTCGTGGGTATTCTTTGCGCCGATACTGCTTATCTCCCTGCTTCCTCTGTGGGATGGATCAAGACAAGGTGAGGCGGATAAGCAATCCCATTGTCCGAATTTCCTCAGAATCTTGCTGCTGTATGTCGTCATACCCCTTATCATGGTATATTCTGTCGTTCTCCTTATGTATCTTGCGAAATCCTTTTCTGGCAATCAGGATCAGAATCTTCTCGAATCGCTGATTTTGTCATATTGCATTGCCGTAATTGCCGCATATATTCTGACGGGAAAACTCGAGGGGAAAATCCTCCCTGTTTATCGTCTCATATTCCCCAAAATAATGGGTGTGGTCGCACTCTATCAGGTGGTGGTTTCGGCGTCGCATATACGTGACGAAGGGATCATGTATGGCAGATACTTTGTTCTGGTTTTCTGTGTGTTTTCTGTTGTTGCTGCGATTCTGATGAGTGTGCTTCCAATACGAAGAACGGTTCTTCTTGCCATTGTCCTGACGGGCTTTGCCGCCATCTGTGTCATTCCACCGCTCGATGCGTTTTCGATCAGTGGGATCAGCCAGAGCCGTCTTGCAAAAGAGATTCTTACTCGCAACAATATGCTTGTGTCCGGTGAGATTGTGCCCAATGATTCACTAGGTGATTCTGATAATCGAATTCTTACGGCATCAATGATGAATTTATGTGAATTGGGACAACAGAGCCGGATCGATGGATTATCCGATAATTTTACTATGAGCAACTACAACGAAGTGTTTGGTGTTGACGCGGATTACTATGTGAAATCGGAGGAGTATGTTTCTAGCTTTGTATCTCTTGATACGTCAAAGCCGCTTTCTCTTGATGGATATACATATGCATTTAGAATGGGTGGTTATTCGAATGGGGACGAACAGAAGACTGTATCTACTGCGAGTTTTGTGATTTCAGAAGATGTCTATAAGATTATTGTGAGAAACGATTATGATTCGAATCTTATTTTGGACATTACGGATTCTGATGGAAATCTTGTGCTTACGGGCAATCTTTCTGATCTGATGACTTCCATACCGTTGACCAGCTCTGATAGCAAAGGCGAAGATACTCTTTCGCCAGAAGAGATGACCTTTGATTTATCTTCGGAAGAAGTAAAGGTTCGTGTTGTGTTCTTTTCCGTTTCGAGGGGGAATGCGACCTATGACGCGGACATGTTGATCTTGGTTCGTATGGCGAATTAGTGACTTCTGCGCTTGGTGTTAACGCGATAAATTACTGAACGACTGTGCCTTTTTGCGATCTTTTCTGTGCACAATCACAGTTCTTCCAGACAAATATCTTTTCCTTCAGAAATCCGTTGACAAGGGAAAGAAAAGGCATTATATTAAACCTATCGTTTTAGTGGGAATACAGATGATGAAACGATAGCATATGTGGACTCCTCGTGGCTGAGAAGGCATGTCCACGTCCAAACAATACAATTACGATAAGCCTCGAAGAAGTAGGCTTCAAACGAAAGGACGTGTACCAATATGACAAAACAATATAAATTTGAGACTCTTCAGGTTCATGCAGGTCAAGAAGTTGACCCCACAACACATGCGCGAGCGGTACCTATTTACCAGACGACCTCGTATGTTTTCGAGAATTCCGATGATGGAGCAGATCTCTTTGGACTTCGTAAACCGGGAAACATCTATACCCGAATCATGAATCCGACTACGGATGTTCTCGAGAAACGCGTTGCGGCCCTAGAAGGCGGAGCGGCTGCCTTAGCAGTTGCGTCTGGGTCTGCCGCCACGACCTATGCCATTCAAAATGTTGCCTCATCCGGCGACCATATTGTATCGGCAAGTACTGTATATGGCGGCACGTATAATCTGTTTGCCCATACACTTACGTATCAGGGCATTGTGACTACGTTTGTAGATCCAGATGATGTTGGTAACTTTGAGAAGGCAATTCAGCCAAACACAAAGGCGATTTTTATCGAGTCTCTCGGAAATCCGAACGGTAACATAATTGATATTGATGCACTCGCTGACATTGCGCACAGAAACGGCATTCCTCTCATTGTGGATAACACGTTTGCAACGCCTTATCTTTTCCGTCCGATTGAACATGGCGCAGATATTGTTGTTCATTCTGCAACGAAGTTCTTTGGCGGTCACGGAACAAGTATCGGTGGCGTCATTGTTGACGCTGGCAAATTTGATTGGGCTGGATCTGGTCGCTTTCCTCAGTATACGACGCCAGACGCAAGCTATCACGGACTAATCCCCGTTGAGGGTTTTGGTAATCTTGCCTTCATTTTCCGAGCAAGAGTCGTCTTGCTGCGAGATACGGGTGCAGCACTGAGTCCGTTCAATGCATTTCTTTTTCTTCAGGGACTTGAGACGCTTTCGCTTCGTGTCGAGAGACATAATGAGAATGCCATCAAAATTGCAAGATATCTTGAAGGCAATTCGAATGTTTCTTTTGTTAATCACCCGGCCCTTGCATCAAGCCCATACCACGAGCTTGCAAAGAAATATTTCCCCCAATATGCAGGCTCAATCTTTACATTTGGTGTGAAGGGTGGTGCAGAGGAAGCGAAGAAATTTGTGGACAGTCTTCCGATTTTTTCTATCTTGGCCAATGTGGCCGATGTGAAGTCTCTTGCCATTCATCCGGCGAGCACAACGCACTCGCAGCTGTCTGAATCGGAGCTTCGTTCCGGAGGAATTCTTCCCAATACGATTCGTCTTTCCATTGGGACAGAGCATATCGATGATTTGCTTGCTGCACTTGATGAGGCTTTCTCAGCAGTCTACGGCTGACGTATTTGAAATGGATCGATTGATAAGCTCTTCATGCGTGCAGACGATACGGATTTCCGATACGTGCATTTATGGAGAGCTTTTCCTATTCATAAACTTGGTTAATTGATCTGTTTTCATTTATGGGCGACCATGCGATAATGAGTGCAAGAATATAAACGATGTCACGCGAAAGGTTATACATGGCGAATCAGAATCAGAATCAAGAAGCGGCTGTGCTGTCCTTTGTCAATCGGAAACGGGAAGAAGCGCTTTCGAGCCTGTCAGGGAACGCGATTTCACCGAAAATATGCGAAGACGATCTCGCTGATGTCATCTCCTTTTTTCAGCATTTCTCTGATGCGGTTGATACGAGTCCTGCATTTTCGGCTCTTCGCGACGCGGCGCAGACCGTCCGTAAGGCTGTGTACGGAGATCGGGTTTTCTTCCGTGGATTGATTGAATTTACGAATTACTGCAAAAACGATTGCTATTACTGCGGGATTGGCAGACATGTGGAAGGCGTTCACCGTTATCGTCTGTCTACAGAGGAGATTCTCGCATGCTTCCGAAATGGCCGGAAGCTTGGGTATCATTCCTTTGTTTTGCAGGGGGGAGAAGACCCGTTTTTCACGGATGATCGTATGTGTGACATGATAACAAGTTTGCGTAAGGAGTTTCCTTCAGAAGCCATCACGCTGTCAATCGGAGAGCGATCCCATGAGTCCTATCAACGGATGTTTGAAGCAGGCGCCGATCGGTATTTGTTGCGTCACGAATCCGCATCTGAAGATCATTATGCGATGCTTCATCCAAGTGATATGTCGCTGTCCAATCGGAAAACGTGCCTGTATGATTTGAAGCGGATTGGTTATCAAGTTGGGGCTGGATTTATGGTTGGGTCTCCTTTCCAGACAGCGGAAAACCTTGTGGAAGACCTTCGTTTTCTTGTTGAATTATCTCCGCAAATGGTTGGGATTGGTCCATTCATTCCTTCTTCGGGTACTCGTTATTCACAGTTTTCTGCTGGCACACTTACGATGACACTCGTCATGATTGCGCTAACAAGACTTCTTCTTCCGACGACCCTCATACCGTCTACCACTGCACTTGGCACAATTGATCCGATTGGTAGAGAGAA
>JBPOHB010000009.1:0-1592 GCA_052036055.1 Bacillota bacterium
CGTCGTACTTCCGACATCAATCCCCAGAAAACACGGTCCGTGTTGCGCCTTAAGATCAAGAAGCTCAACAGACGCTTTCTCATGTCGGGAATTGAAGGCATCACGCTCTTCTTGATTTGCGAAAAGCGGCGGAATCCTTGTAATATCCGGAGCAAATTCATGCGCATTCTCAAAAGAAGAAATAACATCAGAAAGAGAACGAACATCTGCATTTTCTGCGGAAATTGCTGCGCCAATAGCAACGTACAGCTGAGCATGATCCGGGAGACAAAAAGAAGAAACCTGCCCCGAAAGTGTTCTCTCGAATGCCTTTCGAAGCTCAGAGTTAAAATAGAGAGGTCCACCCAAAAATGCGACATGCCCACGAATGGGTCTCCCGCAAGCGAGACCGGCAATGGTTTGATTAACAACCGCTTGAAGAATCGAAGCCGCAAGGTCCGACTTAGCGGCGCCCTCGTTAATGAGCGGCTGCAAATCACTTTTCGCAAAAACACCGCATCTTGAAGCAATCGTATAAAGATTAGTATATTCAGTAGCAAGAGCATTCAGTCCATCGGCATCTGTCTGCAAAAGTGTAGCCATCTGATCAATGAACGCGCCCGTTCCGCCTGCACAGGTACCATTCATTCGTTGTTCAGGCATAGGGTGCAAATACGTAATCTTTGCGTCTTCGCCGCCAAGCTCAATGATTATATCCGTTTCAGGATGATATTTCGTAATCGCAATGGTCTCTGCTATGACTTCCTGAACAAATAGCAAGCCCAACCATGATGCAACGGACAGACCGCCAGACCCTGTAATTGCAATTTTTACACGTTGATCAGGAAATTCATCGGCAAGATCCTGAAACGCCCGAACAAGTTCGCCACGAATATCTGAGTGATGCCTTCTATATTGCTGATATACAAGATTATCCTGATCCAGAAGAACCATTTTTATTGTCGTGGATCCGATATCCAGACCCAAATTAAGCACGTTAAACATTGATTTCACCTTTTCTATTCATACTATTTTCTGTTTTTGTCCAAATCTATCGGCACGTCATCCGCCTTCTCAGACGATGACTCACCTTGCGAAGAAAGGGTATTCTTCAAATTGTCCTCTGCCCTTTTCTCTCTTCGCTTCTCAACGTCCGATCGAAGCGACTCGCTTTCATCTTGCTCACGCCTAGATTTCTCACGAAGAATACGCATCTTCTCTTGATAATCATTGCTGCTTTTCACTCTATAGCCAGTTTTACCGAAAAGCGCTTTTCTGAAATCATCCTGAAGCGCAATGCAAAGAAGTTCATTCGGAACACCATCATGCAAATCAAAACGATTGCCTCTGCTATCCTTCGCTTTAAGTCGAAGCATCTCTGCTGCAAGTGCAAGATTCTGTTCAAATCCGGCAAAATCGCCGTTCATGCCAAGCAAAAGGGGAAGCCCCGCAAAATTGATTCTAACATAGGGAAGATTGTCTGCCAAAATCAAATGAAGAGAAATAAGCTTCATATATGATTCAAGTGCAATGAACTCCTGATCGCATACCAGAGAAATACTATTCTCTGGGGTAATCAGATTAATATCAGAGAATTCATTTTCAAACCCCCT
>JBPOHB010000196.1:0-12588 GCA_052036055.1 Bacillota bacterium
TTGCATACTGTTTCCGGAGTGATGTCGCCAGGAAACGGATACGTATCTTCTGATAGTTTTGTGCCAAACACATCATTAATTCGTGTGTAGAGAACATGGTTTTCAAAATATGCGCAGAGTGCCGTCCGATAGGTCGGATGAAGCGCATAATTGGCTCCCGGCCTGCCGCCTCGAGTAGAAGTCTCTGTCATTACAGCGACTTCACCTGTAGCGACAAGTTCTCCGAGCAGCGCAGAGACTGTCGGGAAGCTAAGACCAGAAAGATCAGACAGCTCCGTCTTGCCAATCTGGGCAAAATGCCGCATACAGTTGCGAATGAGTCGCCGATTCTGATTCCTGATTTGATCGAAGTGAGAACATTCTTGCAAATCCATGGAGTCCTCCTGTTTTTCAATCATACTTTCAAAAGTATATTTAATAACCAATTCATTCTTGCACCTTTCTTCAGCATTGTCAACAGGTCAAAAATGGGACATCAATTCTGCATAATGTAAACATATGCATAATTTTGCGACATTCATGCAAAAACATTGTATTACGTACTTGAAAGTTAGTTGGCAAAGATAAATAATATATTTATCATAGGAACGCGAGTGAGTCACGATGGGAGGGAAATATGGCCGGGGTTGAACAGCCGAGACTAAAAATGCTATATCTTTTACGACTCTTGAAGGAGGAATCTGACGAAGAGAAGGGTGTGAGCATGAGCCGCATACTTCGCTATCTTGCAAATAATGGAATTGTTGCTGAGAGGAAGTCGATTTATCGGGATATCGAGACTCTCCAGAAGTTTGGATACGAGATCGAGAAAAATAGTTCTCGACCCGTTGAATATTGCCTGGTTCATCGCACGTTTGCCATAGCCGAGCTCAAATTCCTTGTCGATGCCGTTCAATCGGCACAGTTTATTTCTTCAGAGATGACGGATAAGCTGATTCGCAAGCTCGAATCCCAAACGAATCGCAGGCGAGCGAGTGAGCTGAGAAGGCAAGTACATTACGCAGGTCGTGTTAAGTCGCAGAATGACCACATATACTACACGACGGGGACACTTCATGATGCAATTAACAATTCTGCTCGTGTGTCCTTTCGCTATGTTGATTTCGCCATCGATAAATCGACTCAATCCAGAAGAAACGGCGAACTGTATGAGCTTAGTCCCTATGCACTCGCTTGGAATGATGATAAGTATTATGTAATTGGATTTCATGAGAGACGCGGATGCATATGCAATTTTCGAGTAGACCGAATGAAAAGTGTTACGATGCTTAGCGAGAAAGCGCGAGTCGCGCCACTCGATTTCGATGTTGACAAGTATATTTCGAAGATTTTCAGCATGTTCAGCGGTGAAAATGTTCTTTTGGATATTCGTTTTCATAATTCATTAATCAATCCCGTTATGGATCGTTTTGGGCTAAACACACCGATTTTCCCAGACGGAGAGACGCATTTCATCGCGCATGTTCAGGCGGCGGTGAGTCCGGTTTTCTTTTCATGGCTGTTCCAATTTGGAACAAACGCGAAGATCCTGAAGCCGAGTCGAATCGCGGATGCGTATCAGAAACAGTTGGAGTCTGTTCTAGAAGAGATAAAGAGATAGAGACAAACGAATTACGATCATTTCGTCCGTATAGCACAAATACAATGTTGCCACAATTTCGCCGAAAAGAAGCATGACAAGACTGGCCTAAGTGTGAGAAAATCGAGACAGGTGAAATTAAACCTACATTGTAACTGATATAAAGGATGGAATTATGAAAGACAAAATACAGATAAAAATTGCTTTTGATGTCTTGCTTGCTTTTTTGTGGATCGCACTGATGTTGTATGCATTAACGGGATCATTTTTGCATGAATGGGCGGGACTCATATCTCTTGGGCTGATTCTGGTACACCTGATTGTGAATGCCAATTGGATTATCCAAACGACGAAGAGAATTTTTACATCTACGTTTTCCAAAACAAAATGCAAGTATATTCTGAACATTGGACTGCTTATCCTTACGGTTTTTACGGGGATATCGGGAATTCTCATTTCAAAAGAGATTTTTACGTGGATAGACGTGGGAAATCGCGAGGTTCTTGTCTTCTTGCATCACCTCAGTGCCTATTTGACGATGATAGGAATATCCATTCATATTGGACTTCACTGGGACATGATGCTTTTCGTATTCAAGAAGTGGTTTCACATAGAAAAACCAAGTATGATCCGGAATTTAGTCTGCAAAATGCTAGCTCTTGGCGTAATTATCTGGGGACTTGGCGCGCAGCTTTTCTATGAGATTACACTGCCCTCTGGGACTTCATCAAGTAAAACGACCAAGAAGGAAGAAACCACCTCTACGCAAGCGAGTGACAGCGACGTTGCAACGGTTGAGGAATATCTTGGGAATCTTTATTGTGATGGTTGTCATAAGCACTGTTCGCTACTTAGCCCACGGTGTGGTGTCGGCGAGAATCAGGCCGAAGAGGCCACGAATGATTATGAAGCAATGTATACGAATCAGGTGTCGGATATGACCGTATCTTACACATCATCTCTGGAGACGATCGATACTTCGACAGATGTCGCTTCGGAGAATACACTTGCAATTGCAGAATCTCAATCGGATACCCTTATCGACAAATTGACAGATGGAGACATTTCGGGTGCAAAAGGATTGTGCGAGGTTCTCCCGATTATGGGATTCTACATTGCCGGGACACACTATACGGTCAAGCTGATTGAAGCAAGGAAGAAGTCGAAACGTCTTCAGAGCTGATCGGATGGAAGAGTCAGAAATGTATGGCAGACAGTAATACTTCGCTGTCTGCCTTACAGAAATAGGGAAATCAGATCATTAGCACCAATATGTCTGCGCGACCTGCGTGACTTCTCCGTCAACAACGGTTATGTAGTAGAATAAGCTGCCTTGGGTATAGTCAATTCCGTCAGAATCTGTCTGGTCATATTCGTATAGCGAGACAAAATCATCATACGTGATGGCGCAAGGCGTTGGCCATGTGGATGCTTGTGATCCGTCGGTCGCATATAAAGATAAGATGGGGGTAACACGTAAATCAATTGTACGAAGCTGCGTGTTGATGTTTTTCATAACAAATTCGCCGTCGCAGAAGGCGTCAACTTCTGCTTTCGCATCCTCGTATGAATAGCCCTTATTTGAGACGAGAAAATCAATGGCTTCTTGTCCTGTGAGCATAGTGAAATAGTCGAATTCTGCAAGTCCTGTGCTTGCATCAAAAGAGACCATATATGCATAACTTGAATACATCTCGATTGTACTTAGGGTTTCTTCTCCCATGCTCGTTTCGCTTACTTGCGGGGTAGCTTGAGAATCATCGACTGCCGTTTCCGTTTCTTCGGATTCGGCAGTTGTTGTGGTCGTGTCGGACACGAGGGTATTCTCGGAAGCGGTAATATCGTCTTTTGTTTGTTTCTGCGTACATCCAGCAAGAAAAAGGAGACAAGAAAGAAGAATAACTAGGGGAAGGGTAGCACGCATAGGCATAGATAATAGACGCAATCCTTTACTCATATAGACGCCTCCTTGAGCGATAAAATCATATAAATATTTTATCATAGTGCCTGTATTTTTACAATTTGAAGAGGCGGATGACAAGCCAGAAAATCAATGGACGATTTCCTTGCTCATGAAGCTCTTTTCATGTAAAATTACTTCGTTGAACACTGCCTCGTGTAAGCGGCATATTGGCTGCTTTTTTATTCGTTTTGGGGCAGAGAATGAGGAGATAATTTCCATGGAAGCTCTTGGACTCAATGAAATTCGCGAAAAGTATCTATCCTTTTTTGAATCAAAGGGACATCTTCGGTTGCCATCCTTTTCGCTTGTGCCACAAAATGATCCGTCCGTATTGCTGATCAACGCGGGAATGACTCCGCTCAAGCCGTATTTTACCGGCGCCCAGACGCCCCCATCGCTCCGAATAACAACATGTCAGAAGTGCATCCGTACGCCTGATATTGAGCGCGTTGGCCATACAGCCAGACACGGAACCTATTTTGAAATGCTTGGCAATTTCTCTTTCGGTGATTACTTTAAGAAAGAGATCATTCCATGGGCGTGGGAGTTCTGCACAGAGGTTCTGGAAATGCCCAAAGACCGGTTATATCCGTCTGTCTATGAGGAGGATGATGAGGCATATGCGATTTGGCGTGATGTCGTGGGTGTACCAGAGAGCCAACTAACGCGTCTTGGCAAGGCAGACAATTTCTGGGAACATGGAACGGGGCCCTGCGGACCCTGTTCTGAAATCTATTTTGATCGCGGAGTGGAGTACGGTTGCGGAAGCAAAGATTGCAAGGTCGGATGCGATTGCGATCGTTATGTTGAGTTTTGGAATCTGGTTTTCACGCAGTTTAACCGTGAGTCAGATGGATCGTATACACCGCTTGCGAAGAAGAACATAGATACCGGTGCTGGACTTGAGCGATTTGCCTGTATCATGCAGGGCGTGGATAATCTATTCGAGGTTGATACAGTTCGCAAGATTCTGGATGCCGTTTGTCTGAAAGCATCAGTCGAATACGGAAAGAATGCGCAGACAGATATCGCAATCCGAGTCATAACGGATCATGTCCGCTCGACAACGATGATGATTTCTGACGGAGTCTTGCCATCGAACGAAGGCAGAGGATATGTACTTCGCAGATTGTTGAGAAGGGCTTCTCGCTATGGGAGACTTCTTGGCATCACAGATATGTTTTTGACAGAGATTGCACTTGTCGTCATAGATCAGAATAAGGATGCATATCCGACGCTTGCAGAGAAGCAATCCTATATTATGACGGTCATTCGAAAGGAAGAGGAAGCCTTCCTTCGGACTGTGGAGCAAGGAACGGAGATACTAAGCGGATACATCGACGAAGCGAAGACGAAGAGCGCAACAGAATTATCGGGAGAACAAGTATTCCGCCTTCATGATACCTATGGCTTTCCGCTTGACCTTACTCGCGAAATTGCGCTTGATGCAGGTCTTTCCATTGATGAGGCAGGATTTCAGACAGCAATGAAGGCACAGCGTGAGGCAGCCCGTGCGGCAACAAAAGCGAAGACTGGCACGGCTTGGGGCGGGAAAGAACTTCCTTCGGAACTGCAAAAAGATACTTCTGCAACCGTATTTGTCGGATATGATCGTGAAGAAATATGGGGAAAAGTATGCTACCTGCTAAAAGAAGATGAAGAGGGAACACTGCAAATTGTACCGGAAGCATTTGCCGGGGAGAAATTGATTGCCATCTTCGACCAGTCGCCATTCTATGCGACGTCGGGAGGCCAGATGGCTGATAATGGCGTAGCTGAGACAGAAGATTTCCATGCGGAAATCACATCTGTGGATAAGGACGCTGCTGGGAAATTTATGCATATGATTACCGTTACAAAAGGTCGCATCTCGACGAATCAGGAAGTCAATTTGATTATTTGCAAGGCCCACCGTCAGGCAATCGCAAGAAATCACACGTCGACGCATCTTCTGCAGAAGGCACTTCGCACGATTTTGGGTGAGCATGTTGAACAATCGGGCTCCCTGGTCTCGTCAGACAGACTTCGTTTTGATTTTACCCATTTCCAGCCGATGACGGATGAAGAAATCACAAAAACGGAAGAAATGGTTAATGAAGTAATCTTGTCTGATTTGCCCGTATCGACAAGAGTAATGAAGCTTGAAGAAGCACGGAAACTGGGCGCAATGGCACTCTTTGGAGAGAAATATGGCGATACAGTCCGCGTCGTCACGGTTGGAGATGAAGATACATATTTTTCCAGAGAATTCTGTGGAGGAACGCATATTTCGCATACGAGTCAAGCTTGTTGGGTGAGAATTCTATCCGAGACGGGCGTTGCGTCAGGCATTCGCAGAATAGAGGCCGTGACTGGATCGGCGGCATTTGAACTGGCAAATAGTGAGCGTACGCAGCTAGGTGAAGCCTGCGGAATTCTTAAAACTACGAAAGACCAATTGATTCGCAAGATACAAGCGACTGTATCCGAAGTGAAGTCGCTTGAGAAGGCTTTGCTTTCTCTAAAAGAGCAGAAATCTGCGAATCTTGCGGAAATGCTCGTCGCATCAGCAAAACAGATTTCTGGCGTGAGTGTGATTGTTTCATCGGTTGATACGGAAGATGCTGACTCACTTCGTACTCTTGCGGACCAAGTTCGGGATCGCATGGAAACGGGTATCATTCTTCTTGCAGCAAAAAAAGATGACAAACTCCTTTTTGTATCGATGGCAACCGCGTCGGCTGTCACGCTTGGCGCGCATGCCGGAAATGTCATTCGAGAGACGGCGAAAACGGCTGGTGGCGGCGGTGGTGGTCGACCGGATATGGCCCAAGCTGGTGGCAAGGATCCGAGTAAACTTGCAGAGGCGCTCGAAGTGGCAAAGAATGTCATTGTCTCTCAAATTGGTAAGTAAGCAAAGAAAACAGGGGTAATATATATGGCGTGTATCTTTTGTATGATTGCAAACAAAGAAATTCCATCGACAATCGTGTACGAGAATGATGAAATCATCTGCTTTCAGGATTTGAAGCCGGTCGCGCCGGTGCATGTTCTGATTGTTCCGAAAGTGCATTTCGATAATATTCTTGATATGGCTGCCTCCGAAAAGGGCGCAGCTACCATGCAAGCCGTTTTGAAGGCGGTTCCGGAAATTGCGAAAGTGTGCCATGTCGAATCGGGATTTCGCCTGATCAATAATTGTGGGGAGGATGGCGGTCAATCCGTTATGCACGTGCATTTCCACCTGATCGGCGGACGCGTTCTTGGGGAAAAGATTCTATAGTTCTGGTCCAATTTTGTATAATAGAAGACCGCAAAGGGGGGATCCTTTTGCGGTCTTATTTTTTCGAGCAAATTGTGGATTCATATCCGCATCAGAGAGCTTTCTCTCCACGTTCTCCGGTTCGGATGCGGATGCATTCCGAAATATCTGAGACGAAAATCTTGCCGTCTCCCACTTCTCCCGTTTGCGCACATTCGAGAATGGTTGCAATTATGGTTTCCAGATTATCGTCGGCTACAACGGTTGAGATCTTGATTTTGGGAAGCGTCGTCAGAACCGTATCACTTCCGCGTACGATCTCATTCCAACCGAGTTGATTTCCACAACCCATAACGGGCACGATCGTCAATCCGCGAATATTGATGCGATTGAGGGCTTCTTTGATTGTTTCAAGCATCTCAGGGCGAATAATCGTTTCGACTTTTTTCATGATCATTTCCTCCTATTAGTCAATTCCAAGGTAGGAGGGATATGCGCTCTCTCCGTGCTCGGCAGCATCGAGTCCGACATCTTCGCTTGAGACCGGAACATGTAATTTGCCAGTGAGAAGTCTTGCGACACCTGCAGCAAGGAGAGTGCCCACGACGGCAATAGCAATCGTGATCCCAATAGCGGCGAGTTGTCGAAGGAATAATCTCGTTTCTCCAAAAATAAGTCCATCCCATTTTGCAACACTGTTGATCGATTTCTGGGCGAATATACCTGTTGCGATACCGCCCCAGATACCGCCAATTCCATGACAACCAAAAGCATCTAGTGAATCATCATAGCCGAATTTTGGTTTAACAACGGTAATGAAGAAGTAGCAAATAGGACTGACAAGTGCACCAATGATCATGGAAGCCCAGATCGGGACAAATCCAGCACCAGGCGTGATAGCGACAAGACCGATAACCAAACCGGTTGAGGCGCCAACCAACGAAGGCTTTCCTGTATGGATCTTCTCAATGAGTAACCATGTGAGTAGAGCGGCAGCTGCAGACGTGTTTGTCGTCATAAAAGCATGGATGGCAAGGCCATTTGCAGCACCTGCGCTACCAGCATTAAAGCCATACCAGCCAAAAAGAAGGAGCGTCGCGCCGAGAAAAACAAAAGGGATATTGTGTGGGTGATAGGTGATTTTCCCATGATGTTTTCTTGATCCGACAAGGAGAGAAAGGACGAGTGCCGAAACACCAGAACTGATATGAACAACATTGCCGCCTGCAAAATCGATCGAACCTATATCGGCAAGAAATCCACCACCCCAAACCATATGTGCAAGAGGATAATAGACGATTACTGACCAGACAATAAGAAATACGACCAGTGAAGAAAAGCGAATGCGTTCCACAACGGCTCCCGTTATGAGTGCGGGGGTAATTATGGCAAACATCATCTGAAATATGGTGATGCAGAGATTCGGAACGGTGGGAAGCCAAGGACCTGCAGAGGTACTACTTACGCCGTTTAATGCCACCCATTTGAGATCTCCGATCACGCCGCCGATATCGCCGCTAAAGGAGAGCGAGTATCCGATCAGAACCCAAAGAATCGAGCCGACGCCAACCATAATGACGCATGACATCATCGTATTGAGAACATTTTTCCTTTTCACAAGACCACCGTAGAAGAAAGCCAGACCAGGTGTCATGAGTAGAACGAGTGCAGATGAGACAAGCATCCATACGACATCTGCGGGAACCATTGCAGCATCCATTTATTTTCCTCCATCAAAAAACCGCCGTCTGTCTCATGCACGCGCATAAACAGATCTAGCGGCTCCATTGCCTCCAGTGACAATTGAATAATGATTAAAATTGATTGATTAATCAGCAAGTAAAATCATACACAAAGCAAACAGAAAGGTCAATTAAAATATTTTGATCTTTTCTGTCTGCGCGATTTGCCTTCTTCTTGTGTCATGACCTTGCTTGCAGTTGCGACGTCGTTTACGAAAATTTTGGCGTCAACAAATTTTTCCTGTAAAGAGTGTATCTGTTTTACACTACAAAAGTGGAAAATCATGCAAAACAAGGGCGTATCTTGTTGACTGCTTGTAATTAAACGGGTATAATACCTTCGATACGTGTGAATTGTCATGAATCATTTTGATCGTTTCACGGTACTTTATTGCACGAAGGGAGGGATAGAAGTGTCAGAAATCAGAATCAAGGAAAACGAGTCCCTTGATAGTGCATTGCGTCGTTTTAAGCGTTCTTGTGCTAGATCCGGTGTACTTGCGGAGGTTCGTAAGAGAGAACATTACGAGAAGCCAAGTGTCAAGCGCAAGAAGAAGTCGGAAGCGGCAAGAAAGCGTAAGCGCTAAGATCTACTGTCTTTTTGGGACCCGATGCTTTTTGTATCGGGTCTCTTTTTATCTATTAGTCCTTGAAATATCCTTTGGCGAGGGGGATCGCGTGTGATACTGACCAGTAAGAAATGGATTTTGCCGGACGAAATAAATGAACAAGATGAGCAGCTTGTTCTTTCGCAGCGTCTTTTGCTGGCAAGGGGCTGGGAAATGGACAGTATCGCTCTCTTTCTGAATAAGAAGGATCGGGTCTGGCATGACGCATCGCTGCTTCCAGATATGGATCGTGCGACAGATCGTATTTTGCAGGCAATTCTGCAACATGAGCATATTTTAGTTTTGGGTGATTACGATGCCGATGGTGTCACGGCAACGGCTCTATTCATTCATTTTTTCCGAACAATCAACGTTCCTTGTTCCTATTTGATTCCTGACCGCGCTTGCGAGGGATATGGATTATCCGAAGAAATTGTCCAAAAGATCCGAGGGATTTCCCCTTCTCTTGTTGTCACGGTAGATTGTGGCGTGGCAAACCTGCAAGAGGTTTCGTCGCTATACAAGTTAGGAATAGACGTTGTTATTTCGGATCACCATGAAGTTAAAGAATCGCTACCGCTCGCACACGCTGTCGTAAATCCGAAAAGAAAGGATAACATATACCCTTTTCCTTCTCTTGCTGGAGTGGGGGTGGCGCTTAAACTTGTTTCGGCCCTTTGTCATCGCCTATCAGATCGCGTACCGGAAACGTTGTGGCGTTCATACTTGGATTTAGCAGCGATTGGGACGGTCGCCGACGTCGTGCCGCTTCTTGATGAGAATCGGACAATTGTATTAGAAGGTCTTTCACTCCTTCGAAGCAAAATGAGAATCGGTATACAGGCTTTATATGATATAACAAACGAGGATCAGAAGAATCGCGAAATCAATTCAGGATGGATCAGTTTTGTTCTGGTTCCACGCATTAACGCTGCGGGGAGAATAAGTGATGCATCTCGGGCAGTCGAGCTTCTGCTGTCGGATGATATTGTCGAGTCAAAGAGACTCGCGCATATGCTACAGGAAGACAATCTGCACAGGCAAGAGATCGAGGCGAGTATTCTGAATGAGGCAATCCAGAAAATCGAACATCCAGAGGATGGGCAGGTATCCATTCTTGAAGAGACGGGTCCGATTATGATCTATGGTAGAAACTGGCACCCGGGAGTGGCTGGTATCGTTGCCTCGCGGCTTGTCACAAAGTACCATCGCCCGACAATTGTTTTCTCTGATGATGCAGGTCACGCTGGCTGGCTTAAGGGTTCGGCAAGAACCCTATCTGATTACAATATACTGGAAGCAATTACGCATGCAAAGGAATTTACTAAGCATTTTGGTGGACATCCCAAAGCGGCCGGCATTTCGCTGTCGAAGGATCAGCTTGCACAGTTTACCGAGAAAATGCGCGAGTATCGAGCAGAGGATTTTGCCAGAGAGAGAAAAGAAGAAATACGAATTGATTACGTACTTGCTCCCCAAGAACTTACATTTGAGACGTATGAATCAATTGAGACCTTAGCACCGTTTGGAGAAGGAAACAGAGAGCCACGACTTTTGGTTAATGGGCTTTGCATAGATGCGGCATCACCCATTGGACAAGGGAAGCACCTGAAACTGACGCTTTCTTCTCCGAGTCTTCCGAGGAGTTCCTTTGAAGCCATAGGATTTGGTCTTGGAAACCTTTCCGAATTATGCAAGGTGGGCGAAAGAATTGATGTTGTTTTTGAGATGAATATCAATGTGTGGGGGAGTCAGAAGAATTTGTCGCTGCAGATCATTGATTTTCATTTCGCCAAAACAGGCGATCTCACTTACGATTCTCCTGAGATATTTGAGGAATTATATAGAAACCATCTGCCACTGCCGCAGATGGCACGTCTTGCAAAAATGCCTGTTGAGAAGCTATGCCCAAGCAAAGATGAGGTTAAACATGTATATCAGTTTTTGCGGTCAAACATGAATGATGGGGTCTCGGTCTGTGAGGTCGCTCTTCTTGCAAGACTCATCTCTGCCCATCGCATAATTGAGCTGACGCCTTTTGCTCTCTCTCGGATTTTGGAGATATTTGCAGAAGCGGGTCTTCTTCGTGTACATATGCGTACTGCTTCGCATATAGGCTTCTCCTTGTTATTTATAGATGGCAAGGTTAAACTAGATAGTACTCAGACATATAGGCGGATTTTTGCCTTTGGAGGTTAAGAATTTATGAGTCCGGACGGAAAGAAAGAAGTAGCAAAAGTAACAGATTCCAAAGTAACGCTACCGGACACAGCAAAGCTGTTCGAAGAGCTGCGCGACTTTACGATGCCAGAAGGAATATCTCCAGATATCCTTGAGACGCTTGATGAGATTTTGCAAAGATATAAGGACTATTCCGACAAAGATGATTCGGAGAGACTTCGCAAAGCGTTTGTCTTTGCATATAAGGCACATGGTGATCAGCTTAGGAAGACCGGTGAGCCGTATATTATTCACCCACTTGCGGTAACGGAAATACTCACCGAGCTCGAAGCCGAATCAGATACGCTTGTGGCGGCACTCCTGCATGATACGGTGGAGGATACGCCCGTATCTCTTGCACTTATTGCAGAGCTGTTTGGAGATGAAGTCGCGGCACTTGTAGATGGAGTTACCAAACTTGGGCGAATCCCATACTCCTCGAAGGAAGAGATTCAGGCCGAAAATATGCGCAAGATGTTCCTTGCGATGGCAAAAGATATTCGTGTCGTCCTGATTAAGCTTGCCGACCGACTACACAATATGCGAACAATGAAGCATCAGTCTCCCGAGAAGCAAATTGAGAAAGCCCTCGAAACGAAGGACATCTATGCGCCGCTTGCGCATCGTCTTGGTATATACAAAATCAAGTGGGAGCTAGAGGATCTATGTCTTCGCTATTTAGATAAAGAGGCCTATTACGAACTTGTCGGAACGATTTCACAGAAGCGATCGGAGCGAGAGGAGTTTCTTGCCGAGGTCGTCAGCGAATTACAATCACGAATAACCGCGATGGGAATTGAAGCGGAAATTGAGGGTCGGCCGAAGCAGTTCTATAGCATATACAACAAGATGAAGAAGCAGGGCAAGAATCTAGATCAGATTTTCGATCTGTTTGCTTGCCGAATCATTGTCAGAACGGTTTCGGATGATTATTTCTTGGTCTTCAGCTGGTAAAATGGGATTCCGTGGCTCTAAGAAGAATACTCCTTATGCAGCCCAGATGGCCGCACAGGATTGTGCCAAGACGGCATTTGACTTGGGTCTGAGAAAGGTGATTGCATATGTATCTGGTCCAGGAAATGGAAGAGAATCAGCTATCCGTACCATACATGGTGCAGGTATTGAGGTCTCTGAAATCATCGACGTTACGCCACTTCCTCATAATGGCTGCCGACCACCTAAAAAACGTAGAGTTTAATTATTATTTTACTTAACAAGTTCTCCGGTTCATAGGG
>JBPOHB010000005.1:0-2216 GCA_052036055.1 Bacillota bacterium
GGTCTTGGCAAGAAACTCCTGTTAGCAAACACGATGGGTCTTCTTGCCGATCAGGTATTTGCACAAGACTTATCTGTCGTAAACCTTCCCGTTGCTTGGGTTGGCGCAGTTGCCTATGCGCTTCAGATCTATTTCGATTTTTCAGGGTATTCAGATATGGCGCTCGGGCTTGCCGATCTTTTTGGATTTGAACTGAAGGAGAATTTTAGGTATCCCTATATGTCCTCAAGCATCAAAGAGTTCTGGCGAAGGTGGCATATCTCTCTTTCGACATGGTTCAAGGACTATCTTTATATCCCGCTTGGTGGAAACCGCAAAGGGAAAATGCGCACAGTCGTAAATCTCCTTATTGTCTTTTTCTGTACGGGATTATGGCACGGTGCCGAATGGACATTCGTTGTCTGGGGACTGTTCCATGGCTTTTTCATTATGTCAGAACGTGTTGGTCTCATCAAACCAGAGAAATTCCGACCGAAATGGCTTGCTCATGCATATGCTCTTACTGTTGTGGTCGTCACGTTTGTCATTTTCCGTGCAACAACTCTCTCGCAAGGTTTTCGCTTTGTCGGCAAAATGTTTGCAGGATTTTCATTTCGCATTGAAAGCGAGGCCTTTCTGCGGCAAGCTTTGACTGCGCCTGTTCTTTTCTGTTTTGTACTGGCAATAATCGGCGCGACATCTTTGCCAAGAAATGCTTGGGGAGCCATGAAGCTGCGTCTCAAAGGGCATTCTCCGATCGTGGAGGCGGTCTCGATGACGGCCACACTTTGTGTACTCGTTCTTTGTATCTTCGCGCTGTCCGGGCAGACGTACAATCCGTTCATCTATTTTCGATTCTAAAGGGGAGGTAAACCGATGAAAAAGGCGATATATTTCATTTTTATCATGATATTCTTCTCGATTTGTCTTGCCCCCCTCGTCGGCAGAATTGCGGGATATATTAATGTTGACGCCGAAAAAAGAGAACTGGCTTCCTGCCCGTCCTTTTTTACCGAAAACGGTATCAACATGGACTTCACAGACGAATTTGATGCCTATTTTACGGATAATTTTGCATTTCGTACGGACTTCATAACCGCCTATGCCAAGCTGTATGATGCGGTTTTTGGGCAGTCGATTTCCGATCAGGTCATTATCGGCAAAGTGGGGTGGCTCTTCTTCACGCCGGAAGTCAAAGATTACACAAATACGGAAGTTCTGTCGGATGGCGAAGTCTATCGCATCTGCCGCACGCTTGAAATTATGCGAGAAGATGCATCGATGAAAGGGGCGGACTTCATCTTTACAATCGCGCCCAATAAGTCGTCGATTTATGGCGAATACATGCCGGATGCATACATGCAAGTGGGTGACCAGAACAGCTATGATGTGCTATCAGAGGAGCTGACGGCGCGGGATTTTCCTTTTGTAGATTTGCGTTCGGTTTTGCGAAACGGTTCGGAAGAGGCAGACTTATATCACAAGAAAGATACGCATTGGAATAACCTTGGGGCGCGGCTTGGGTACGTCGCAATTTTGGATGCGGTTTCTGAATCTGTGCCTGACTTCGCGTTTGATTCATACGAGGGGATTACGCCTGTTGCGACAAATACCTGGAGCGGAGACCTTGAATGTATGCTTTTCCCGACGCAGGTTATGTTGGATACGCAGTATGATTTCGGCATAGAAGAGAATTATCGATCGAGGCGGCCAATTAAATCTCCCGAAGAGATCAAAATTACGACGTATTGCGATTCGGGTGAGAAGAATGCGGTCATGTATAGAGATTCTTTTGCAAACGCACTTATACCGATGATGTCAAATGCATTTTCTACCATTACGTATTCGCGTGCAATTCCCTATGACTTCTCCCTTGTTACCGAGGAGACAGATGTTGTCATTTTCGAAATTGTTGAAAGAAACCTACGCAATATTCTTCTTCAGGCTCCGAAGATGCCTGCGTATGAGGTGGATCTTTCAGAGCAGTCATTGACATGTGACGAAATGAATATTGAGGCGGTTACATCGGTCGATGGGACCTATGTTGACTTGGCAGGGATTGCACAGCCGTCTGACTATGATAGCAACACAAATTACGATATATATATACGGCTTGTCTCTGACGAAGCTACCTATACTTTCGTCTCATTTCCGATACTTGAGGATGTCGGACTCTGTGATGATCCGAATCTGGCAAATGCCGCTTTCTCCCTCCGAATCGATACGGCAACCCTCAT
>JBPOHB010000251.1:0-2880 GCA_052036055.1 Bacillota bacterium
GAGTTATCGTATTGTAGGAGGAACGCGCCTTCGTGGTGATGTTTCAATAAGTGGAAGCAAGAACGCCGTACTTGGTATACTTGCGGCATCAATGATGCTGGATGGACCGTGTATTCTCGAAAATGTGCCCGATATTGCGGACGTTCGTGCAATGCTGGAAATTTGCGAGACTCTGGGTGCCGTAATCACACCGCTTAGCGAGGGAATGTTTAAGATAGATCCGACCACGATCAATACGCATGAAGCTACTCACGACAAGGTCAAAAATATTCGTGCATCGTATTATCTACTGGGAGCACTTCTGTCCAAATTCAAAAAAGCCACGATGCATATGCCAGGCGGTTGCAATTTCGGCAATCGTCCCATTGATTTGCATCTGAATGGATTTGCAAAATTAGGCGCACACGGCACATCTTTATCGGATATTCGAAAAGGGATTATTCGAATTGTTGCGGATGATCTCGTTGGTGCACATATTTTTCTGGATGTCGTTAGTGTTGGCGCTACGATTAATATTATGCTTGCTGCGACGAAGGCGGACGGCTGGACAACGATTGAAAATGCCGCAAAAGAGCCTCACATCGTCGACGTGGCTAATTTCCTCAATTCGATGGGAGCAAATATCAAGGGTGCTGGTACCGATACAATCAGAATCAAAGGTGCGCCTGTACTTCGAGGGGGGTTCTCGTATTCGATTATTCCTGACCAAATCGAGGCGGGAACATATATGATTGCTGCGGCCGTCACGGGTGGCGATGTGACTGTTCACAATTTAATCCCAAAGCATATGGAGCCGCTTACCGCGAAACTGGAAGAGATGGGCTATGGAATAGAAGAAGGCGATGAATCCATTCGTGTTTTCGTAGATCCTTCCGTTCCCATTATGCCGGTCAATTTCAAGACAATGCCATATCCGGGATTTCCAACGGATCTTCAGCCGCAAGCTACCGTTCTTCTTTGCATGGCTAATGGATTAAGTCGAATGCACGAAAACGTTTGGGACAATCGGTTTCAATATGTGACGGAGCTTCAGACTATGGGAGCAAATATTTCTGTTATTGATAAGATTGCACTCATTACCGGGCCCACGAAGCTAAATGGGTCAAGTGTTGTTGCGATGGATTTGCGTGCGGGTGCCGCGATGGTTCTTGCGGGTCTGGCAGCAGATGGCGAGACAACAATTAGCGAAGCACAAAGAATTGATCGCGGCTACGAGAAAATTGTTGAGAAGCTGACAGGGCTTGGCGCAACAATTGAGCGAGTGGATGATTTGGATTTAATCTGCCCTCGTCCGGTGACAGAATAGTGTATAAGAATGCGTAGAGGATGAATTTTTGATGAATAACATTCAGATGGTTCCCCTATATAGCGGAAGTAGCGGCAACGCGGTTTTCCTTCAATTTGACGGGACAAGAGTTCTTGTTGACGTAGGTTGCTCGACGAAGTCAATCGTTTCTGCACTCGAGCAGATTGGTCAGAATCCTTCGGCGATCGATGCCGTTTTTATTACGCACGATCACAGTGACCATATGAAGGGGCTTGATGTTTTTGTAAGAAAGTTTGGCATTCCGATTTACGCAACCGAAAATACTTGGCGGGGTATCTATGCTGCGCAGAAGAAGCCACATCCAGTTGAGCTGGATCATGTGATCATTCCAGGAGAACCGTTCAAAATCGGACATGTGAGGGTTCTCCCGTTTTCTACGCCGCATGATGCCGCTGGTTCCGTTGGGTTCCGATATACTTATAAGGATCATTCCATCGCAATTGCAACGGACATGGGACATTTCAGTGACCCTGTCCGCGAAGCGTTGATCGGCTGTGAGGCCATACTTATCGAAGCAAACTATGATCATGATATGCTTTGGAACGGTCCCTATCCATGGCCATTAAAAAAGCGCGTTGATGGTCAGGACGGACACCTGTGTAATACGGATTGCGCCAAGGCTGTTTGCTGTTTGTTTTTGTCGGGAACCAAGCATTTTGTCTTAGGACACTTAAGTCAGGAGAATAATTCTCCCATTACTGCTGAAAAAGAAATCGTGAGTGCACTCAATGCAATTTCGGCTGTTCGAGGTGAACAATATTTCTTGTCTGTTGCCAATCGCTACTATCCTTCTGATCCGGTCATTCTTTTTTCGGAACAAAGCTCGGCGGGATTGATATGAAGCTTACCATTATCGCGGCTGGGAAAGTAAAAGAGAAATGGCTACTGGAAGGCATTTCTGAATACAGGAAGAGACTCTCTCGCTATTGCGAGGTGGATCTGATTGAGGTCGCGGATTCCCCCGATGATTTGCCACGAGAGTTGGCTTTGACGAGAGAGGGCGAAAAGCTTCTTTCTCGCGTGAAAGACAGTGCCTATGTCTGGGTGATGGATCTCGCAGGTAAAATGTATTCATCTGAAGTTTTTTCGGAGGAAATGATTCGCGCGTTTGATAAAGGCGGGGCTGAACTTGTCTGCATTATCGGCGGTTCAAACGGATTATCGTCAGATATCCTTTCTCGTGCAAACCAACGAATTTGCCTTTCTCCCATGACATTTACGCATCAGATGACGAGACTCATTCTTCTCGAGCAATGCTATCGTGGCTTTCGGATTGATCGTGGTGAGCCGTATCATAAGTAAAAAAACACACATTTTTCTCATACGAACAGATCGAAGGTCCTTTCGGCCCTTCGAAACTATTCGAAAAGTTGTGTGTTTTTTTTTGTTGTTTCGGCTGTGCCGAAACGCGGTAGTTGATCCACTCATGTATTTACACACACATTTTTCTCATGCGAACAGATCGAAGGTCCTTTCGGCCCTTCGAAACTATTCGAAAAGCTGTGTGTTTTTTTTGTTGTTTCGGCTGTGCCGAAACGCGGTAGTTGATCCAC
>JBPOHB010000193.1:0-5373 GCA_052036055.1 Bacillota bacterium
CGGATATGCTATGATTTCCTCTGCCAAAGTTTCCGGATCTTCCTCTGACACCTTTGCAAATTGTGTGTTTTCTGTTCTTGCAGAAGATATTACGGTCAACAATTCCATTACCGAGTTAGGCCTTACCCAATCAATCACTTTTGATGCAGACATTTCGCAAGGTTACACAGACACAGGCGTTTTGTGTTCTTCATCAACCGTATCTGATACGGGCCTAGTTTGGTACTCAAGCGATCCGTCTATCCTTTCCATCGATCATGATACGGGTTTGGCGACTGCACTTTCTCTTGGCACCGTGACGATTACCGCAAAATCCGTCGATACGAATAATGCAGGTGAAATCGAGAAACCGTATGCAATTTTTACCGTGAATGTTGTTAATCTCTATCAGGTTGACTATGACGGGAACCACAATGACAGCGGTACAGTTCCGAGTTCCGTTAAGGTTCTCTCTGGCAAGACAACAATCGTTCTCTCCGGAACGGATCTTGTCCGGGATGGATACTCCTTTGATGGTTGGAATACAGAAGCAGACGGAAGCGGAAAGCTGTATAAAGCTGGAGATAGTCTGACTGTTGACAGTACGATTGTGCTATATGCTCATTGGGTGAAGAATCCTGATCCGACGCCTACGGCAACTCCGACGGCTACGGCAACTCCGACGCCTACGGCAGTACCTACGACAGCACCGACGGCAACTCCGGCAAGTGGCGCATTGGGCGTGTCTCGTGATCCGACCACAACACCGACAGCATCACCGACAGCAACGCCAGCAGCAGACGTTCTTGGCGTGACCAAAACAGGTGAGCAAACAAATCTCCTTCTGCCTGCCATCGCCATTTCTCTTGTTGTAATATCCGCTTCATGCTTTGTGTTTCTGATCATTCGAAGAAGAAACACAAAAGACTAATATTCGCTTCCTCTTCACGACTGGATACGGCGCATTTCTTTAAGCGAGAGCTCGGAGTGCGCCGTTTACTTTGCGACGCAAACAGTCATGTTCACTACAATTTGCCAAGGATTCTGTAAAAAATGCCAGATGCTTTCATCTGGGAAATGTAGTAATATGAGTTTGTATTTAGCGTATCTGCGGCGCGTACAATCATCCGCAAGCGCAACAAACGGAGGATTCTTATGATCGCAATGATGCTACTTGCCGGGTATGCGACACGTCTCTACCCTCTTACAATTGACACCCCGAAGCCTCTTCTTCCCGTCGCAGGGCGGGCAATGCTTGACTATATCGCAGATGAAATTGATACGCTTCCAGATCTGTCTGGTATTTGTCTGGTTACCAATCATCGTTTTGCCTCGCATTTCGAGAAATGGGCAGCAGAACGAAGAAAGAATTATCCCGGCGTCGCAATCCGGATTATTGATGATCAGACAAGTGATGATCAGTCGAAGAGAGGCGCAATAGGAGATATTGCCTATGCGATGGATGTGTGCGGAATTGACGATGACTTATTGATTCTTGCTGGTGACAATTTGTTTACCTATCGACTTAAGGATATGTACGATTGTTTTATGAAGATTCGCAAGGATTTGCTTATTGCCATTACCGTAAATGATAAACATCAGTTACAGAAATTGGCCGTTGCAACACTTGATGCCAATGGCAAAGTTCTTAAGATGGCAGAGAAACCGCAAGAGCCAGAGACAAATACCGCGATATATGCAACCTATTTCTATCGCAGAGATACGCTACCTTTGATCAAGACGTATCTCGAGGAAGGTAATACACCGGATGCTCCCGGCAACTTCCCCTCTTGGCTATTCAAGAGGAAAGAGATTTACGCATTTCGCGCCGACGGCTACTGCATAGATATTGGGACACCGGAGAATTACGCAGAGGTTTGCGCCAATTTTGACAAGCTTTGGTCTTCACGGAAGCTGCTACCTGGCGAGATGTGACAATCCATTGATGATCCCAAGAAGGTTGCGAGGATATTTACATGACGACTTCTTCAGAACGGATTATAGAAGATAAAGATTTTGCACCTTCCCTATCTCCAAAGGCAATCACTTATATTAGTGGGCATAGACATCCAGACACAGATTCTATTATCTCATCAATGGCTTACGAGAGACTGATTAATCAGCTTGGAATGAGCGCTTTGGCAGTCCGTCTTGGCGAAATCAATCCGGAAACTGCAATGGTTTTAGATCGATTTGGGTTCTCTGCTCCGCCTGCTATTACGGATGTCCGCACACAGATTCGCGATGTCGCTTTTGATCAGGTGACGCCCCTTTTTTCCGAGACCTCTCTTTGGAATGCTTGGGATCTGCTCCACGAAGAGGAGACGCGCTCTCTTCCCGTTACGGATCACGAGGGGCGTCTGCTCGGGCTCATTACGAGCGGTGATATCGCTGCATATGATATGAGACAGATTAATGAAGCTTCCGCTGTGGCAACCTTCGATAGCCTTCTTGAGACCGTCAGCGGCAGCTATGTCTGCGGACCGATTCATGACTTCATGGGCGCTCGCATATACACGCCAGGGGTAGATTGTTATCTCCATCGTGATGGAATTGTTCTTGGAGAAAATGTTGACAGGGACACGATTGCCCGGGCAGACGAAGCGCATGTCGGCTGTCTTATCCTGTGCGGTTCTTCGGATGAGACAGACTTTTCGTTCCCAAACACGGAGAACACTACGATCATTCGTTCTCCATACAATCTTTACAAGACGCTTCGCCTTGTGACGCTCGCAACATCTGTATCCAATGTCATGCGATTCGAAAATGTTACACACTTTTCTCTTCGTGATTATGTTGATGATGTCAGAAATGCTATGCTATCAACACGGTTTCGGAGCTATCCTATTCTGGATGATTTGGGTCATGTAGTCGGAATGATTTCGCGTTTTCACTTGATTCGCCATGCCCGAAAGAAGGTAATATTGGTCGATCATAATGAGACTGCGCAATCTTTCCCTGGTATTGAACAAGCAGAAATCATGGAGATTATTGACCATCACCGTATTGGGGATGTTACCACCGACGGCCCGATTTATGTTCGGAATGAACCCGTCGGATCAACTTCAACGATCATTGCAAGTATGTATTTTGAGAAGAATATCGCGCTCGAACCTGCTATGGCAGGCATGCTTCTTTCAGCAATTTTGTCAGATACAATTTTTTTCAAATCGCCGACATGTACGCCGCGCGACTGTGAATTAGCTGAAGAACTTGCCAAAATCGCTTCCGTCAATATCGAGCAACTTGCGGAAGATCTTTTCACGCCCAACGATTCTCTCCTGAGTATGACGGCAAAAGAACTGCTGAATATGGATTTCAAAGTGTTTCGCATGGCAGGAGCCAAGGTTGCAATCGCACAGATCAGCTCAATGGATATTTCCGGCTTCCTTTCGCGCAAAGAGGATCTTCTGATGCAAATGGATATTGATCGCAAGCTGGAAGATTACGATATGATCATGATGGCATTAACAGACATTCGCAAGGGAGGCTCGCATATTCTTGCGGCTGGCACTTTGGGTGACGCACTTGAACGTGCCTACGGAGAACAAGCAAGGGGAAAGAACTCCTTCTATCTTCCCGGCGTTTTGAGCCGGAAAAAGCAGATTGTGCCCTTTCTCTCCATGGTAGTCGGCGTGTAAATTGGAGTTCTTTTGATCAGCGACATCAATCAGGATTCTTCATACCAGCCAAGAACCTTGATATATGGCATTTCGGAAGAGAGTTGGAACAACGCAAGTAGCGCATCTTGTCCCATCGCGGGACAAAGGAAATCCAAGAAGAAGGAATATTCGCCCGGCGTATTCTGAATCGGACGAGAAAAAATGGAAGATAGGTTCAATCCTCTGTCAGCAAAGACTTCGAGTGCTGATACGAGGGCCCCGCTCCGATGAGGGAGATGCAGTAGCGTGCTGATCCGATCCGCATGAGGGGTAATGATGAGGTCCTTGGTAACAGCGATAAAACGTGTCTGATTTGAAGCCGAATTACTGATCTCAAGAGATATGATCTCAAGTCCGTTTCTCTTTGCCGCCTCTGCAGATGCAATCGCGCCTATCGACCGATCACCCCTCATCTTTACCTCGGCTGCTGCAAAGGCTGTGTTCTCCATTGCAATCACGTCCCAATGCATTTTGCTGATCATTTCCGAGCACTGCGCAAGTCCCTGCGGATGACTCGAAACGGATTTGATATCAGAAAGCTTTGTGCCGGGAATCACAGCAAGGCAATGCGCGACCACGACGGAAGTCGCCTTAACAATGTGAAGGTTCTTTTTCTGAAGTAATTCATATACATTATCCACCGTGCCGCCGATTGTATTTTCCAGCGGCAGGACGGCGGCATCGGCTTCTCCCGAGAGGACCCTCTCACAGGCCGAAGAGAAGGTCTGCGCGGGTAGTAATGTCTCTGACGGGAATAGTTTCTGCGCAGCGGTCTCGGAATAGGATCCAAGAGTCCCGCCGTATGAGACCTTATGGATGTGTTCGAGTGTTGTTCCGGAAGAGGTAAGTTCTTGTCCCATTTTCCAATTCTGAGATGCCTGTAGAAGTATGTCATATTGCTTTTCGCGCGAGATTCTCATCATCGTCTTCATGAGCGAATCCACGCGCGTAGACATATCCGAACCGGCACGTTGCCGGGCAAGATCTGATACCTCTGCCTCACGACTAGCATCATACACGGCTGTGCCCGAAAGAATCTTGGAATGCGCGATTTCTTCGGCGAGATCCATTCTGCGGTTAAAGATTGTCATAAGCTGCGCATCGACCTCGCTTATTTGCTCGCGAAGAAGTGACAGATCTTCATTTCCGAATCGGCTCGGATGATCTTCCTTTTTCGGTTTATCAAGCATAATATGCTCCTTAACAAGCTTCTCGAGTCCGACCAAATAGCTGTCAAGCCCGAGTCCATATACTTGTCCGACACATGCCGGCATAATGACGGACACATTTCGGAATGCCTCGCGCTTGTGAATGTTCGATATGTGTACTTCCATAACAGGTAATCCGCACAAGAGAAGCGCGTCGAAAATCGCATAGCTGTAATGGGTGTATGCCCCCGCATTAATCACAATGCCCGCTGCATACGTCATCGCTTCGTGAATTGCGGTTACGATTGCCCCTTCGTCATTTGATTGGAAGAACTTTGCCTGGACGCTAAGGGATTGTGCCTTCGTCTCAAAAGCAGATTCGACCTGTGAAAGTGTGAAACTGCCATAATGTTCCTTGCTGCGCTTCCCGAGCATATTTAGATTCGGCCCGTTAACGAGCAAAATGATTGGCAAATGTTCCTTCTCCATATTCACCCCTCCTCCATCAAATCAAGAAGTGCCAAGGCGACGGCACTTTCTACGATGGGAACTGCGCGCGGTACGATACAAGGATCATGCCTGCC
>JBPOHB010000075.1:0-2372 GCA_052036055.1 Bacillota bacterium
AGTAACATGACCTGCTTGCCATTTTCTGCAGCCTCGGCAAGGTACTTAATGATTGGTGATCTGCTGCTCACACGATAAAGCGTCTGCTTAATTGCAAGGACATTCGGGTCGCGAGCCGCCTGTGCAATAAATTCAATGACAGGTTCAAAGGATTCGTATGGATGGTGTACGAGGCGATCCTTCTTTCGTATCTGCTCGAAAATATTGCCGTCATCGAACATGGATGCAGGCTGTCCTTTATATGGCACATAACAGAGTTGCTGAAAATCCGGTGCTAAAATACTATATAGCTTCATAAGGAAAGTCAGATCCAATGGGCCACTCACGGAGAATGTATCTTCGTCTTCGATTTCAAGCGAATCCTTGAGCCATGTCATTAAGCGCTCATCCATATCAGTATCCACTTCAAGGCGGATAATATCTCCCCAGTTTCGCATGCGAACTTGCTCTTCAATTACCTTCAGCAAGTCCTCCGCTTCATCCTCATCAATATCCAAATCGGCATTTCTCATAATCCGATACAAGCCGGATGTTATTACCTTCGATCCAACGAAAAGACTGGCAATGTTTTCCTTAATGATGTCTTCGATGAGTACAAATCCGATACCCGAAGAAATCTTGACCTTGAAGAGTCTTGGAACGACCGTTGGGATTTGCAGCGTTGCAAAACGATATTGGGGTTCCTCGGAGAATGCTTCGCTATCAGACTCTTCCTTCTCGATGGCAATACAGAGATTGATCTGTCGACTATATATCAAAGGAAAGGGGCGTGCTGCGTCCACTGCCATTGGCGTCAGAATCGGATATAGAGTCGAACGAAAATACTCGTCCGCCTGACGTTTCGCATTCTCATCTAGCTCGGAATAATCGAGCATGAAGACATTATGTGCCGATAGAGCCGGAACAATTGAGCGTGTATACGTCGAATACTGAAGGCTCAAGGTATGGCGAGCTTTCTCAGAAATCATGTCAAGCTGTTCAGCTGGTGACAATCCAGAGAAATCTTTCTCATTATATTGGGCATTTTCCAAATCGCGAAGCGATGCAACGCGAACAATATAGAATTCATCCATATTGGACGCTGTAATGGAAAGAAATTTGGCCCGCTCAAGAAGAGGATTCTTTGTATCACGCGCTTCGAAAAGAATCCTGTCATTAAACTCCAGCCAACTCTGCTCGCGATTTATGAAGCACTTGGCACTCGATGCGACACCCGCATTATCGGAAATGGCTCGTAAAGTATTGGGCCTTGATCCCTTCAAGCCCTTTTTCTGCTTAAGCTTCTTCGTCGTCATATTATTTGCCTCCTCGGTTTAAGAACTGGGGTCGTCCCAAATACCTGCAAATATAGATCCGTCTTCATCTCAAATGCCCACATCTCATATGTTATGTCTTCCGAGCTTTCAAAAGAAATTGCAAGTGTCTCCGCGTTACTCGTGATAGAGACATTCCGTATCTTCTGTTTGTGCGATGAGTCAAGCGCATCTGCAAGGCGAAGAATCGCTGAGAATTTCGATATCTTGTTCTTCATCTCAAGCGGAAGATATTGGAAGTATCGATCTGAGAACAGATCGGACTGTGTATAGAAGCGCGTCGTATAGGCAACGAGCTCTCTTTCGCTTTCATTAAGACCAATGACCTCCGTTGTGTGAATAATGTGATATGAACGCGAGCTATGGCTACTTACGTTAATGTATTTTCCGACTTCATGAAGTATGGCAGCAAGCTGCAGAAGCAATCGGTCCCTTTCAGAAAGGCCGTGCTGTCTTCTTGTCGCATCGAAAATCAGCATGGCAGATTTCTCGACCTGATCGGCATGCTTCTTGTCATATCGATATCTTTTGCTGATATGCCTTGCCGCAGAAATCATGTCCTGCGCGGGATCATACTGAAGCTCCAATCCGAATTTCTCCCATGCATTGTAAAACATAATCCCATCACACAGAGACGTAGCCGGCATGTGTATACCATCAACACCGGCATACTCTAGCGATTTCTTGATTATCATCACTGTAGGAAGGAGCAAATTCGCCGTTGCAGTCGGGATATTCTCCGACAAAATAAGATCCGCTGGTTTCGTCTTAAGCAAATAGTCATATGTTTCCATAAATCGTTTCTTCGAGAGGAAACAGTATTCGCGGGGAGAAAAACCACTAAGCCCTTTGATAAAACCTATATCACTTCCAAAAGCAATCATATTCTGATAGGATATTCCCTTTGGCTCTATCGCATGATAATCCTCAAGATCATGCGAGATAAACTCTTCCAGAACTTTGGCATAATGAGTTGTCTGCCTTTCAAGATCAGAAAGGAGTTCGCTTATGCGAAGAGAACCTAGGAGCATATTCTGACTGAAAACAAAAGAAGATTTA
>JBPOHB010000069.1:0-2987 GCA_052036055.1 Bacillota bacterium
ACAACTTTTTTCGAAGAGTTGATGAGATAACAGAATTGACGATAGAAGTGGGGCGCGTATATATGATCGAAAAAAATTATCGAGTGGTCGGGATGGCGTGTTCGGCGTGTTCGGCCGCCGTGCAGAGGACGGTTTCGAATTTGCCTGGTGTGGAAATCGGCGAGGTCAATTTGGCTACGGGTGGTTTGCATGTTCGTTTTGATGAGAAGCAGATGGATTTTCAAAAATTGAAGACAGCGGTTGAAGATGCAGGTTATGGCTTGGTTGACGAGGCTGTGGCAGGAGTAAGAGAAGATCTCTTGGCAGAAGCATCCCGTGAGGTTGTGCATGTGCGTAATCGGTTGATTGTCGCGGCGGCTTTCTCGATACCGATTTTTTACATCGCGATGGCGCATATGTTTCCGATTCTGCATCTCCCGATCCCTTCGTTTATGAGTATGCATTCGCATCCGGTGATTTTCGCTTTGGTGCAGCTGATTCTTTGTATTCCGGTCCTTTTGGCAGGAAGTCGTTTTTATGAAAGAGGATTTCGGGTTCTCGTGAAGGGTTCGCCCAATATGGACACGCTTGTTGCCGTTGGGACGGCAAGTGCTTTCCTATACGGAGTGTATGCTTTTGTAATGATTATCCGCGGCGATGTGCAAATGGCAATGAATTTGTATTTTGAGTCGGCGGCGCTGGTGGTGACACTGGTTATGGTTGGGAAATTTCTTGAGGCGAAGAGTAAGGGAAGGACGTCTGAAGCAATTCAGAAACTTATGGATCTGAAGCCGAAAACGGCGGTCGTACTTCGTGAAGGAGTGGAGGTTCTGACTCCTATCGAGAACCTGGTCCCTGGAGATCTTGTTTTGGTTCGGCCGGGCGCAGCTATTCCTGCGGATGGGGTGGTTGAAAGTGGATTCTCCTGTGTTAATGAGGCACTGCTTACGGGCGAGAGTCTCCCCGTCGACAAGGAGATTGGAAGCTCAGTCATTGGAGGCAGTATGAATCAGGATGGTCTTCTGACGATTCGTGTGACAAAGACGGGTGAGGACTCGGCTCTTTCACAGATGATCCATATGGTTATGGATGCGCAGGGAAAGAAGGCTCCGATTGCAAGACTGGCAGATCAGATTTCACTGTATTTTGTTCCAGCGGTTTTTGGAATTGCTCTGCTCTCTGCGGGAGCGTGGGCTGTTGCCGGCAAAGATTTTGCTTTTGTCCTGAATATTTTTGTCTGTGTTTTGGTTATTTCTTGTCCTTGTGCTCTAGGGCTTGCTACACCGACTGCCATTATGGTTGGTACGGGAAAGGGAGCCCAGCTTGGGATTCTGATGAAAGGCGGAGAAGTACTTGAGACAACGCATAAGGTTACGACAGTCGTTTTTGATAAGACAGGCACTATTACAGAAGGGAAGCTGGTGCTTACAGATATATATCTTATGAGTAACTCGACACTTTCTGAAGAGGATGTTTTGCGACTCGCCGCTTCAGCAGAAAACGGTTCGGAGCATCCCATCGCGCGAGCTATTGTTGATGCTGCTAAGAATAGAGGAATTGTGTTTCCTGCGCCGACTCGGTTTGAAGCATTTCCCGGACGCGGAATTCAGGCAGTAATATCCGGACGGGAAATGACTATCGGCAATCAGAAATTCATGGAAGCCAATGAGATAGATATTACAGAATCCGAGGCGGTTTCTGTATCCTTTTCGATGGCGGGCAAGTCGATTCTTTACCTTGCCGAGAATGGGGTTCTGTGCGCGGTTATGGCGGTTGCCGATACGGTGAAGGCATCCAGTAAAGAAGCTGTTTTGGTCCTTCTGGGGCTGGGCATTAAGCCGGTGATGTTGACAGGAGACAACCATAACACGGCGATGATGATTGCTTCGCAGGTCAATATTGATGACGTGATGTCCGATGTTCTGCCGCAGGATAAGGCAAAGGTGGTTATGCAGTTCATGGATCAAGGTGAAGTTGTGGCGATGGTTGGTGACGGTATCAACGATGCGCCGGCTCTTGCGGCGGCGGATATCGGGATTGCGATCGGCGTGGGTACTGATATTGCTATTGAGTCAGCCGACATTGTATTGATGAGAGGCGATTTACGGGAAGTTGCAACGGCGATTTTGCTGAGCCGTGCGACAATTCGAAATATCAGACAGAATCTTTTCTGGGCATTCTTCTACAATTTAGTTGGCATTCCGATTGCCGCCGGCGTGCTGTATGCATTCGGAGGGGCTCTTTTAAGCCCGATTTTTGCAGGCGCAGCAATGGCATTTAGCTCCGTTTCGGTGGTAATGAATGCACTTCGCTTGAAGCGGTTTCATGTCTGATTGTGTCAAAATTATAGTATGACGGATGGCTCACCAAGGTTAAGCGGAATCATTTTTTGAGAATTGTTACATCAAGATAGGCAGTAGTTATGTATGTCTGCCATCATTACTTGGCATGGAATAGAGAAAATCTATTGTGCCTCAATCCAAATTTTCTTGTGAAAGTGAAGTGCAAATAGGCAAAGAAACAATTGACACATTGCGTCTAGTAGTATATTATTGTGTTTATTCCTACAAATCATATAAGATAACTAGGAATTAAGAACGGGTATGCACGCATACTTTTCGAGACAAAAGAAAGAAAGAGAGGGTTTCCTTATGCGAATGTGTTGCCATATGTATCTATGTTGTCATCTGAATCGATCTACAATGAAAAAGCATTTCGGGAGGTATTGGTATGGGAAACACGCAAAACGCAGGCGAATGCCTGCAGAAATTATTTCCATCTGAAATAATGCATATATTTCTGAACGATGATGACAGGAGAGAGAATCTTTTGCTTGCCTAGCAAGTGCGTTCTATTTTCTCTGTCGTTTTTGTGATTCTGAATTGAGCGAAAGGAACGAAGGCATAACAATCGAATGTTGGGGATTCACCATCACAGATTATCAATTACCCTCAAACGACACATGGTGAGTTTACACAAAATGAGTTACATCAAGCGGGAATATTTCC
>JBPOHB010000225.1:0-3508 GCA_052036055.1 Bacillota bacterium
ATCTTCCAGCTTTTTCCCTTGCGCAACCAGAGAAGACTGGGATGCTCTGCCCGAATCATCTTTCGCATCAGGTCGCAATAATGAAGTTGGTGCAACTTTATATGTCGGACGTGGAATAGAAATTCGCATCTGCCTCGATACGACTGTTTCTGGAGGAATAATGACGACTCTCTTCTGCATTTCAGGAGAGAGTGACGATTCTGTGGGCTTATCTGATGATTTATCAGATCCCCTTTCTACTTGCAAAGTGTCTTGTCCGCTAACATACTCATCGCTTCCTGAATGATCCGATTCGTCAGCTGACTTTTGTATGTACTTACCATCGGTTCCGACTCTTTGTACCGCATATGTATTCGGATTAGGCGGAGCGATAGGAGCTGATCCTGATGAATAAACATCAATCCACTGAGCATCTCGTTTTTCACGCAGAAAATCAGGCAAATCCGTTTGCATGTCAACTTTTGAAGTTGGAATCGGTTCACTCGCTAGCGCTGTATAATCCGTTTCGACCTTGCTCTCAACCGGCTCGCATGGATATGTCAGATTCTCATGACTCGAATCAATGATCGGAGCAGACAAATCAAGATCATATGTGTTTCCATGTCCACGGTATGACGAGATGTTCATCTTCGTTTGCGTTCCTTCTAGATCGATAAATCCTTGACGTTCATCAGGAAGCTCAGCAAAAGGCGAAAGATCTTTCGTTGCAGGAGGCATACCAGCATGCGGATTTGCATTTTTGTCATCTAATCCTAACTGTGAATAAACGCGGAGTGATTCGCGACCGGTTCGAATCGCATCCGACGCTTTGTGCGTCGTTGTTCTGATTACCTCAGCCGTTTTTGCGGCAGTTTTTGAGAGCGAAACATTGAAAATCAGAACCACCTGAGACAAAATAAAGGCGAAAACAATAACAACAGAAAGTGTCTTATCAGCAAGCGCTTCCAGTGCTATCGAAATGCCTCCACTTATGACACCGCCTGTTAACACAGTACCAGCAGACGGAAGCGTTTTGGAATAGACTTCTGAATCAATACCTGACTGCCATAGTACCGAAATCCCTTTGCTCGCAAGGGGCGCGTTATGAAGCGGATCAAGACATATTTTCCGAAAAGAATCAAAGTCAACTGTAAACAGGGGAAATAGAACAGATATGCCAAGCAGAAGAAATAGAACCGAACGAACTCGCTTGGGAGCAACGTTCTGGCGTTTTTCCAAAATGAAGTCAATTGCCATATAAAAGAATAAAACGGGTATTGCATAGGCTGTTACACCAAAAAGACCTAATCCCAAACTTCTTACAAGTTTCCCAAGAACACCCGTTGCGGAAACGGGCAAGTAGAAAGAAACAGCAAGTATCAGAGAAAATGCTAAAAATACAACACCTGTAACTTCACGTCTGTGATTGACAGGAGTATCCATTAAGGTAACACCCTCCTTGCCGTTTTGAGTAGTGCAACAACCGTTTTTGCATCCCGAATCTTACCTTCATCAATCTTTTCAAGCAAAACCTTCAAAGGGACTTTCTCAACACTTACAAATTCACCAGGATCAAGATTCTGATCATGTTGCGTAAGTCCAGTGGCTAAAAACAAATAGAGAGATTCTGCGCAATATCCAGGGGACGGGAAAATGCATCCGAGATCTTCGACCGCAGTTGCACGCAGACCCGTTTCTTCGCGCAGTTCACGAATAGCACAGTCTCTCGGAATTTCTCCAACCTCAAGTTTGCCAGCTGGAATTTCAACAAGGACCTGTTCGAACGGAGTTCGAAATTGGCGAACAACATATACGTTCATCTCGTCATCAAGTGCCACAACCGCCGCGCCGCCATTATGACGCACAATTTCTCTTTTACCATAACTTCCGTCTTGAAGCCTGACGTCGAGTATTTCCGCAGCAAACACGCGTCCCGTGAACTTTCTTTCTTTATGGATAATTTCCTCTGAAGGATCATCAACATATTGCTCGCCGAGAGGTTGTTCAATTACGGGAAATGGCTCGGGTCCTTCAAACCTGTTATCTGCCTCGTCATTGCTCATGTTTATTCGTCCTTTCCAAGTTTGATCTTCTTTACTTCCAAAACGGCCATTGCATCACATCGGGTATTGTATTCATGTCCAGCATGTCCTTTGACCTTAATCCATGTAATTTTGTGAAATCGAGATAACCTGTCCAGTTCTTGCCAAAGATCCAAATTACTGACGATTTGCTTGGTACTATTCTTCCATCCGTTTTCTTTCCAAGATACAAGCCAGTCCTGCAAAAAAGCATTCACAAGGTAAGCACTATCGCTGTGTAGTCTCACCTTGCATGGGACATTAAGCCTCTTAAGTGCCTCAATGGCAGCAGTTAATTCCATTCGATTATTCGTCGTAGACGGATCTGATCCAGAAACTTCTTTCTCTTTCCCAGACGCTACAAGGATAGCTCCCCATCCGCCAGGGCCAGGGTTCCCCGAGCATGCTCCATCTGTGTATATATCTACTTCGGGCATCTCCTGCACTAACTCAGCCTCCTGCTAATAATCGGGTCTTATCATCTGCCGCTACTACCGCTGCTTCCACAGCCGCACGCATTCCGTACTTCTCAAGAGCGAGAACCCCTTCAATGGTTGTACCGCCAGGGGAACATACCTGATCCTTAAGAACTGCCGGGTGTGTCTTGGTATCAACAGCAAGTTTTCCAGAACCATATACTGTCATGGTAGAAATTTCGAGCGCGATATCTCTTGGGATACCAAGCTTCACTGCTGCATCGGCAAGAGATTCAATAAATAGCATAACATATGCTGGGCCCGTGCCAGAAACACATCCGATCGCATCTAATTGCTTCTCTGTGCAAGGAACAATCATTCCACATGTTCGAAATAATGAAAAAACGAACTTCTTCTGATCATCGGAAATACCATCTGGGCATATTGCACATACAGCAGCACCAACTAGAGCGGGAGTATTCGGCATGACCCGAACGAGGGGTGTCAATGCGGGAAGCGATCTGCGAAGTCTTTTAAGCGTTACGGAAGCCGCGATAGAAATAACCACAGTCTCTTCGTGAAGTGAATCAGCAATAGATGCGACTACAGAATCGATTACCTGTGGCTTAACAGATAACAAAACGTAATTCGCATTCTGTATTGCCTCAAGAGCATTCGTGTGGGGAATGCATCCGGTCCTATTCGCATATTCTCTTACTTTGTTTATATCCATATCACAAATGTGTATATCTGTCGGCATCAGCATGCCACTTTTCAGAAAGCCAGAAATGAGAGCTTGACCCATATTCCCAATACCAATTACCGAAAGTTTCACAGAAGAGTCCTCCTTTTTATTAGCCACACAGGTTCGCGCATAATTTTCTTTATAAAAATGATAACATTCAACTTGACACGATGCAAACCGTCCATTAAACTTGTGAATGTTTCATTTAGGTGACAGCGCCGGATTGCCCGGCAGGCCACAGTGATGATACAGGGGAGTGGCTCAATGGTAGAGCAACGGTCTCCAAA
>JBPOHB010000046.1:0-7216 GCA_052036055.1 Bacillota bacterium
TGATGAGTGCGATGAATGTTTGGCCTATGTACTGGAAGTAGTTTGCGCTTATGATTTGGAAGCCAAGGAAGGGCAGCATGAGCATGACGGTCTTGAGGGTTTTGACTGCGATGTCTTGCAGCTCAGGGCTGTCGGAGAAGATTCGGATGATGTGGACGGGATAGATTTGGATGGTGACGCCCGCGACGATTGTGATGGCTGAGCCAAATAGGACGGCAAACAGATACGCCGATCGGACGCGGCGGTAGTTTTTGGCTCCGTAATTATAGCCTATGATCGGCTGCAGTCCCTGATTGATGCCAACGACGAGCATGATGCAGAAGAGCCCGATGGTATTGACGAGGGTCATTGCCGAGATTGCTAGGTCGCCGCCATAGCGTGCAAGTTGTTTGTTTGCGACTATTTGGACGAAGGATGCCGCGCATTGTAGGGCGAAGGAGGCGCTGCCGATTTTGACGATGTTTGCGATCATTTTCGCATGAGGGCGGAGGGATCTCGGTGTTATTCGGACGGGAGATTTGCCCATCAGATAGTAGATGGTGACAAGTAAGAAGGATACAATTTGTGCAATTACGGTTGCGATGGCTGCGCCGGATATGCCCATGCCTAAGCCGATCGGCAGGGAGAATGAGCCTATCGATATCTCGTGTGGTTTGAATATGAAGATGGGGTCAAGAATCATGTTGGTTACAGCGCCGGCGACTTGGGTCATGACGGACCATGTTGGGTGTCCGACCCCGCGCATAACGCCGGAGAGGGAGAATTGCATGGTGTTGAAGGTGTTTCCTGCAAATATATAGATCGCGTACTGCATGGCATATGGCAGCGTGCTCTGGCTTGCACCAAAGAGCGTCAGCATCGTTCGCGCGAAGAAGACGCCGAGTAACATGATGATTGTTCCGACAATGAAGGATAGCGTCACACAATTCCCGAGAACCACCTGTGCTTCGTCGCGCTTCTTCTCGCCTAGTTTGATGGAGATGAGGGCTGTCGAACCGATTCCGATCATCGCCATGAAGGAGAATGCGATCGTCGTAAGCGGAAGCGTCAGTCCTACGCCTGCCATGGCAAGGACTCCGTCGTCCATCTTCCCCACCCAGAAACGATCCACAAGTGTATAGATTGCTTGGATCATCGTTCCAATCATCGTCGGAATGACAAAAGACAGGACGAGCGAGGGGATCTTCTTGTTCGCCAGCAGATATTCCCGTGCGCGAGCACGTTCGCCATGCGGGTCCAGTGTGAGCATTTCTTGTGGAAGATCTTGGTCTTCGGTCATCATACACCTCTATATATTCATTATTATTAGACGAAATAGCGCGTTTTTTCTGGCGTTATTGTCAGAGAATATGCTTTCTTCCCGTTTTGCGTCTGTCTAGCATATTTCTATTCTCGTCTTCTGTAAAGGTTTCGAAAAAAAACCGGAATTTCGCAATTTATCCTGTTATTCATTATGGTCATCCCACAAATCGTATGATAAAATGAACACATTATACAAACACACAATGGAGGGTATTCTTATATGGAAAACAAAAAGTTATTTTCAATTCTCGCTTATCTTGGTCTTCTTTGGTTTATTCCATTTCTTGCTGAGAAGAATGATCCGGACGTCAAGTTCCATGTCGAACAGGGTTTGCCTCTTCTCATTATTGGTGTCATCCTGTACATACTGACTTGGATTCCTATCATCAATATCTTTGCTTGGATTGTTTCCATTGGCGTGTGCGTTCTTGCCATTATGGGAATCATCAACGCTTACAAGGGTGTTCAGAAGGAACTTCCGATCACGGGGAAGATCAAGATCTTGAAGTAAGATTCTTTTACGGGTGGAGCACTTTGTCTGCCCGAAGAAGATCTCTGGTAATTTCACACATGGGAACCGACTGTACCTGAGGTATGGTCGGTTCTATTTTATAGTAAGCCAGACTCTCTGCGGCGGCCTTCATTTGCACGTCATGAGAGGACAGGCATGTCAGCATGCCATGAAGCGCATGTCCCGGCGAAAGCAGGAGCACGCCGCGATGATAGAATACGACTTCATCGGGAAGTGTCGCCTTCGCGCATAATGCAGCCACGAAAATGTGCAGGAGTTCTCGCCCGTGCGCTTCATCACCCACGCCGATGGAATCTCCTGAAAGAGCGACAACCACACGCCCCGGATTCTCCCTTGTTGATAGAATCGCATACGCTGGATCAAGGTCAAGCTTCGTATCCGTCTGAAGCAGAAGCTCCAGATCGTTAACAGATTCTTTCGAGAATTGATCTGTCTGTTTCTTCTCAGTCCCCATTTGGCATGCCCCCCTCTTCCGACAAATACGAGATCGTCCTGGGGATAGCCGTCTTGCTGTTCCCCCATGGCTTGTCTTTGTTTCGATAATCGAATTTGAGCGTAAACCACGCGAGATCCTCGGCAAGCTCCGACATCCCCTCGGTCTGTTGCTTCACAAGAGCAGCGACAAATTCGGACGCCTGATTCTGACTCAGATACTTCCCGGCACCGCGAAGAAGAAAGGCCAGATGCGGCAGACAGTGGTGTTTATATTCGGAGAAACGTGCCCGAAACTGTGCATCTTCAAAATACATCCAGAGCAGAACATCGAGGTATCGATCCATCGTGAAATCAATTTTCTCGCAAATAATGCATGATTGCAGACGTTGATCAATTCTGTCTGCAAGGGCATCGAGATTCTTCTTGTAATCTCGGTCTTTCCCCTTGAAAAGCGTCCCGGGCGCAGGCGGCGCAGCGAGAAGATCTTTTTTGAGGTCGTTTTCTAGGTCAAGCATATGTGTGTGCAGCATAAGGCCCAGGCCCAGCCGATTGATCTCTCTTTCGTATAGTTTTGCCAGATGCTCACCGCAAAACCCAGTCGAATTCGTTCGTTTTCGCGTGTCTGGCTCCATAAGGGATGGCCCTAAGTAATAGTCAAGCGCATATTTCTCAACATCTCTTCGCAGCTCACAGAGAGGGCATTCGCAGGCAGTGCTATATGCGTCACTTACCGGGATCGTATAGATCTTCTCTTTCATCTATGCATTTCCTCCTGCAGCATTTGATTCCATCGCACTCTCATGAACAAGACGCTTTGCCCGCACATCAATCGCGACCGTGTTAATCGAGGTATATTCTTCAACATATCTGCCGATTCGCTCTTGTGCGACACGGAGAACCTCTTGTGCGTTATATCCGTAAATCAAAGTCAGATCAATACGAAGCGCGACACCATAGACACGTTTCTCGCTTATGAAATTCACAACGTCATATACGCCGGGCACCTTGCGCAAAACAATCCGAATCAGATCGAGAAGTGCTTCGTCAGAAATCGAATACGACCCCAGACTCGAAAACGTGGGACGAACCACGGTCCTCTCCGTATCGGGCGCAATCGTTTGCACACCGCGTTCTTTGTCGAGACGTCTGCGAAGTCGGCCGAGCGGATCTGAGAAATAGCCCGAGAATTCGTGCTTGATCTCCATGCTCGGTACAGGAATCGTATGCATGCCTTCGGTCATACGTGTATGTTTGGCCTGCGCCATCTCTTCTTCCGAACTGATATCTTCGATACGGATCAGCATCGCAGGCTGACTCAGCCACAAATTATTGCAGATCTTCTTGAGCATCGCATCGGATGTTCCAAGTATCATAAGTGTTGTCGGCAGATGCTCCGAAAGCGCACGCCGCATAACAGCGGATCGACTCGCATCCGCAAAAAGCGCCTGGCGAACCGATTCAATCTTCGTCGGTGCCTTCTTAGCAGATGTGCCAGCGACAATCCGGCTCCCGTTGATTAGCAGACCATCATCAATAATGTAATAGATAGCATTCTCTTTGGCGACCTGGATGGCACGGGTGCTTTTCCCTGTACCCGAAGAGCCAATAAAAGCGACAACCGTGATCTTCGCAAGCTCGTCTCGCATGATTTTCTCATTATTTGTAGCTTCTTCGGTAAGTCGTTCAATGCGCGTATGTGCAATGCCATCGCCAATTTTCTCGAACCTTCTCAGCGTTGACATCAGTTCCGGAATGAATACGCCCCGCCGAACAGGCGCCGATGCAGCTGTGCTGATCGCAGAAGCTGGAGTCTCATGGTTCTTGTCTCGATTAACTGCATTCTTCGGCTGTTCCATTTTTTCCCTTTTGCAAAAATCGCTTGCAGATCAATTGTCCCAGTTATTGTATACTTCCTGAATATCTTCGTTCTCTTCCATTTTCTCGAGCATCTTCTCCATTTTTTCGCACACCTCAGGCTCATCGATTCGTGTCCATGTAATCGGGACTGGACCCAGCGAGGAATCCGCAAAAGCATAGCCCTTCGCTGTAAGCGCGTCCTTCACCTGATAATATACATCCGGATCTGTCGTAATCTCGTAATAGCCATCCTCGGCGGTAAAATCCTCCGCTCCAGCCTCAAGTGCGTCCATCATAACCGTCTCTTCTTCATCATACTCTTCCGAATCAATGAGGATTACACCTTTCTCGTGGAAAAGAAAACTGACGCTTCCCGCAACGCCCATATTCCCGCCTTGTTTGTCAAAAAGGTGGCGAACATCTCCTGCGGTCCGGTTACGATTATTCGTAAGTGTGCGCACAAGTACCGCAACACCGCCGGGGCCGTAGCCCTCATACAGTATTTCCTCATATGCATCGCCTTCCCCAGCGCCCGCCGCCTTCTTGATAGCACGGTTAATGTTATCGTTGGGCATATTCGCGGATTTGGCCTTGGCGATCATATCCTTCAGTTTCGTATTCGTCTCAGGGTCCGCTCCGCCTTGCTTGACAGCAACCATAATTTCCTTGGCCGCTTTCGTGAAAACGGCACCCTTCACGGCATCCGAAGCTTCTTTCTTTCTCTTGATATTGTTCCATTTTGAGTGACCTGACATAACTACCTCCAAATAACCACATAAGTCATCTTTTAATCGTAATTGAATTCTCGGATAAAATCAAATTTTGCATGAAAAATAACTGGAATCATTCCTATTCAGAAGAACTGCAAATAGCTTGCAAGTAGGCCCAGACAGATACACGCGTTCATAGTAATCCCGGCATATCGGAATTTGCTTGGCGTCAGGAAACGGATCAACACATATCCAAGCGCCGCCAGAATCAGTATTTTATATCCGTAAAAAGCCCCTACAGCAACGAACAGGAGGTCTGCCGCCGCTTTTCCCTGATTCTCCTTCGCAAAATAGCGCGATACGCCTCGAAAAGACCGAAGTCTGTCCATATACTTTCCTGTTCCGCTCGGACAGAGTATGGAGAAAAGGATAATAACCATAACAGCAAGTAAGGCGCCAAACACAGATGTATGAAGGTAGCTCACCGAACGTTCTGTAAATGAATCATAGGAAACATCCGCAGGTCGGATAGTAAGCAACAGGATGCGGAAAATACAGAGAACAAATAGGGTGACGGAAAACCGGATCATTCCCTGCTGTCTATCATATAGGATCATCATGGCTACAATCAGAATCGATGCGGTCGCAATCAATAATATAAGATTGCATACGCCCCCGTAATCGCGCAAACGAAATTCGGTAGAAAGTACGAAAACATCTCGGTGAAAAAAGGCGATGCCTGTGTAAACGAGCCCTGTAACCCCTTCGATCTTGGCATATCTTGAGGCAATCGGAGCACCACAGTAGCGACATTTACCACGCAGGAAAAGGTAGCTGAAAAGCGGTACCAAATCAGCAGCGCCTAAGTTGTGACCACAGCTCATACACATGGAATGCCCTTTCACAACCGTTCTGCCTTCAGGAATACGATATATGCACACATTCAAAAAACTGCCAATGATCAGTCCGAGAACCCCTATAATTACTATATTAAATATCTGATACATTTCTAGCAGGCTCATGAGCTTCTCCTAACGGACATATGATGTGATTATCTTATCATATGTTTACCCGATCAGGGAGTTTTTCTTGCCCTGCAGATAATTGGGCCTCTTCTTTCATTTCGTTTTCATACATATCGTCATATTTCATAGTTTTCGTTGATTTTCGTGAAAATTGATGTCATTTTTCGCTCTGCAAAGCGTATAATGTATAAATAATTGATCTGCTGTGCATCTTTTAGTTGCATTTGTTAGGTTTTTTTGGTAATTTGTACAAGATATCTGCTCATTCATTGTTGATATGGATACTATACAACTACCCTTGTTATGATGTAGAGTACATCATATAGTGCGGCGCGTAGGTGTGCCGTTTGTAGTCTATTACGAATCAGATGCTTTCGGAGGGACAGATGAAGCGACTTGGGGATATATTGATCGACAGCGGATTTCTTACCGCTGCTGAACTTGCTGAAGCACTGACTGCACAGCAGGGAACACAGAAGAAACTTGGTGAAATAATTGTTGAGATGGGGCTTCTTTCGGAACTTGATATTCTGCGCGCGATATCAAGCCAATATGATATTCCGATTATCGATCTCCAGAACGTTGATATCGACCCCGAGGCAACAAAGATTGTCTCCGAGACGTATTGTATAGAGAATACCATTATCCCGATTGGCTATGATAATGATCGGTTGGTGGTTGCCATTTACGACCCGCTCAACATCCTTGTCGCAGATGATTTGCACTTCCGTACTGGAAGCGAGATTGTTACTATGCTTGCCCCGAGGGAGTCCATCCTCGAGGCAATTCGTGTCTCTTACAGTAAAGAAGATGCCAAGAGAGCCGCCGATGATCTTGCGCAGGATCTCGATATTGAGGCCATGAAGGACTTAAGTGACCAGATTACCGACGAAGTAAATCAGGCACCTGTTGTTAAGCTTGTTAACTCAATGATTGAATTTGCCGTTCGCGCCAATGCATCAGATATACATGTCGAGCCATTGGCCGACCGCGTTCGCGTTCGTATCCGTATCGATGGTGTTCTGTCCGAGATTATGAGCAGCCCGGCGGCGGCAAGAGAAGCCATTAACACAAGACTTAAGATTCTGTCCGGACTTAATATTGCTGAGAAACGAGTCCCGCAGGACGGTCGTATCCAGACACTTATCAACGGATCACAGATTGACATGCGTGTGTCCGTTCTCCCCACTGTACACGGTGAGAAGACGGTTATTCGTATTCTTGCTAAAAGTGACGCCAACCTGAATCGCAAGTACTTAGGAATCAATTCGCATAATAATGAGATGATCGACCGTATGATTAAGGTTCCTCAAGGCATTGTACTTATTTCAGGTCCTACTGGTTCTGGTAAAACA
>JBPOHB010000199.1:0-2749 GCA_052036055.1 Bacillota bacterium
CTCGCCCGATTGGGGTTTTCGATTCGGGAATCGGCGGTCTTACTGTGCTTAAGGAAATCTGGAAAGAGCTCCCTCAAGAGAGTACTGTCTATTTTGGCGACAATGGCCGCACACCCTACGGTACCAAATCGCACGACACGATCGTTACATACTCCGTGCAGAATATGCGATTCCTGTTAAGCCAAAACGTGAAGATGATTGTTATTGCCTGCAATACAGCTAGTGCGCATGCTTTCGCGGAGGTTAAGGCTCTTTCGCCTGTCCCCGTAGTTGAAGTAATCACTCCGGGTGCAGATCAGGCGGCAAGAAGGACAAAGTCTGGCCGTATCGGTATTATTGCGACCCGTGCTACCGTTGAAAGTGGTATTTATCGGACAGCGGTTGAGACTGCGGCGAAAGAACTTCTTGAAAAGGAGATCAATCGGAAGGCGCTTGAGAACCTCTTTATTGATCAGGCGTCCTGCCCTCTATTTGTTTCACTGGCAGAAGAAGGCTTCTGGAATCATGAGGTTGTCCGGCTTGTCGCCGAGGAGTACCTGCATGTGCTTCGCGAGGAGAAGGTTGACACGTTGATTCTTGGCTGCACACATTATCCCCTGCTTTCGAACATGATTGCAAAGGTAATGGGCGAAGATACGATACTGATTAACGCAGGATCTAGCGTTGCCGCTAAGGTGAGACAGGTACTTATGAACAATCATCTGCTGAATACTTCGGGCAGTCCCGCTACTCTGGCATTTTACACAAGCGATGATCCTGCTATGTTCGAGAACATCGCGACGCCGTTCCTTGGTGGCGGACGTCCATCAGGCACCAAGCGCGTTATGACAGAGGATTATGATTGTGCGCATGGCAGAAGGGGTACGGAGCTTTGAGAATTGGTGTGATTGTGGCAAGTGGATTGACAGAGAATGCCCAGGAAGAATTCGTTGGCGAGCTTCTTATCTCTGAGGACGCGTGTAAGATAACATGGACTGTGCCTGCAAACCCCGAAGACACCGCACCATCCATCTTCACTTTGCAGTACTGTCCGTCTTGCCGTGTGATGAAGCTTCATAGGTCGGGAGACTATGATCTACGCCTTGTATTTGCGGATGCGGCGACAATGCCGGGTGATCTCACGACACCACACGGGAATTTTGAACTTGAAATCGAGACGAAGAAGCTGTTTATCTCGGAGAAACTACTTTGCCCCGCCCCAAACGGTGAATTCCTTGAAAATGCAATCGACTTGGCCTATTTATTGGATTTCGGAGACGGTGAAAAGCAGGAAAACCAGTTGTCAGTCCACGTCAAACTTGCAATGTCAGAAGAATAAGTGTAAAATTGCCTAAAAACATCGGTGGAATTGCTTGACAAACCCCTGCCGTATGTAAGATAATATCATTCGCGCCTCAGGTCAAAGTGTGGCGGCGATGTTTGTCGGGGAAGAGTCTCCGACACGTATGTGATGGAGGTGGAGACATGGCAAATCCAAAGCGCAAATGGTCAAAGGCAAGAACTTCTCGTCATAGAAGTGCGTGGAAGCTCGGTGTTCCCGGACTCGTAGAGTGCCCACAGTGCCACACGAAGATGCTACGCCACAAGGTCTGTAAGACATGCGGCTATCTGGATGGCAAAGAAATTGTCAAGATCGATGCGATGGCCGAATAAGGTCAGCAAGACAAATTTCAAGAATGGCAGTGCGGATCTCTTTTTTAGAAACGCACTGCCTTTTTGTGTTTGCTCACAGACGGGGTTTCCGTCACACAGGTGAGAAACGGCGGCGTTTCAGGTATATGCAATAAGCGCGGAGGTTATACGTGCCAGCAGATAAAGAAGATAACAGAAGGATCTCATATGTGGAAGAAGGCAGTATCGGGGAAGAGCTTGGCGTTGTTCCGGGAGATATTCTTCTTTCGATTGATCATATCCCTGTAAAGGATCTTTTTGACTACCGAACTCGCGTAGCAACGGAATATCTTGTGATGACATTCAGACTGCAAGACGGCGAGACGTTTGACGCAGAAATTGAGAAGGACGAGGACGAAGATATCGGCCTATCCTTTGTAGAACCGCTTATGGATACCTGCGGTTCCTGCCATAACAACTGTATTTTTTGTTTTATCGATCAACTTCCCAAAGGCATGAGAAGCACGCTCTATTTCAAAGATGACGATCTTCGCATGTCTTTTCTGACCGGAAATTATGTGACGCTTACGAATCTGTCAGAAGATGAATTTGATCGCATACTCTCCTATAAGCTTTCTCCGATGAATGTATCCGTTCATGCGACGGACCCTGAGGTTCGTAAATTCATGATGCGCAATCGTTTTGCGGGGAATGTTATGGAGCGACTGATTCGGATAACGGAGGCGGGCATCTCACTTAATTGTCAGATTGTCCTCTGTCCGGGTATCAATGACGGCCCCGTGCTTGAAAAGACGATGGAAGATCTTTCGACTTTGGGCGAGAAACTGCAGTCGATTGCAGTCGTTCCCGTCGGCATTACCAAATTCAGAGAAGAGAATCATCTGTATCCTCTTTCTTCTTTTCAGCGCGACACGGCGGAAGCCGTTTTGCAGCAAGTGGATCGATGGCAGGAATTTTTCTTGTCAACGAGAGGCGAGCGGCTTTTCTTTGCTGCAGATGAGTTTTATCTTCGTGCCGAGAGGCCGATTTTACCGGCATCGCATTATGAGGGGTTCCCACAACTCGAAAATGGTGTGGGGCTGCTGAGCGACAGAAGACAGGATATGCAGGATGGAAT
>JBPOHB010000164.1:0-4451 GCA_052036055.1 Bacillota bacterium
ATACCCCGTATCCTTTACATCTTATTCATCCGTCATGCAATGATTTTGTCGATTTGCGCAAGTTCCTCTGCCGTAAAGGACAATCTCTCGATCGTCTTGCAATTGGAAGCGATTTGCGACAGTCGACTGGCGCCGATAATGACAGACGTTGTTTTCGTCAGAACCCACGCGAGTGCCATTTCCGATAGAGACTGTCCCCTTGCCTGCGCCCGTTCATTCAGCAGAGAAACCTTCTCCATCGTTTGCGCCGTCAAACTCGCCTGTGTCAGAAAGACACTCTGGCCAGCAATGCGCGAATCTACCGGGATTCCCTGTAGATATCGATCGGTCAGAAGCCCCTGCGCAAGAGGAGAAAAGGCAATTGACCCGATATTATTTTGCTTAAGAAAAGAAATAACCGGTTCATTTCTTTGCTATAACATGCTATAGCTAAATTGATGAAGAAGAAGAGGAATTGATCTCTCCTTAAGCAAAGCAAGCATCTCCGCCGTTTGCTCGACGGAATAATTCGATAATCCAATATAGAGAGCCTTCCCCTCACGAACAATCTTCGCTAAGGCATCCGCTGTCTCTTCCATAGGCGTTTCCGGGTCCGGACGATGGTGATAGAAAATATCAACATAATCGAGGTGTAATCGACGAAGACTCTGTTCGAGAGAAGAAATCAGATGTTTCTTGGATCCCCATTCACCATACGGACCCGGCCACATGTGATAGCCAGCTTTCGTGGAAATCACAAGTTCATCCCGATAGGCCGAAAGATCAGTCTCCAGAACTTTTCCCATGGTGGCTTCGGCAGATCCTGCAGAAGGGCCGTAATTGTTCGCCAAATCAAAATGAGTAATACCCAGATCAAAGGCTCCGAGAATCATCTCCCTCGCATTGTCATAGACAGCCGTATCGCCAAAATTATGCCACATACCAAGAGAAATGGCAGGAAGCTTGAGCCCGCTGCGTCCGCATCGTCTATAATCCATCTCATCATAACGCTGTTGTTTTGCTACATGAGTCATCTTGATCCTCCCAACAATTTATTGATCCTTAGCCCGAATTTCCACCCGGCGGATCTTTCCACTGATCGTTTTCGGAAGCTCGTCCACAAATTCCACGATTCGTGGATACTTATAGGGGGCAGTCGTATGCTTGACGTGATCTTGAAGTTCATGCCTTAGTTCGTCCGATGCGACATAGCCGCGAGCCAAGACAATCGTAGCCTTAACAACCTGACCCCGAAGCGGATCCGGTGCAGCCGTAATCGCACACTCCAAAACTGCGGCATGCGTCTGAAGTGCACTCTCCACTTCAAAGGGGCCGATCCGATACCCCGAGCACTTAATCACGTCATCCGATCGTCCGACATACCAGAAGTAGCCGTCCTCATCTCTCCACGCAACATCCCCCGTCTCATAATATCCATCGTGCCAAACACGATTTGTAGCCTCTTCATCGCGATAATACCTGCAGAAAAGTGCAGATGGCTTCATAATATCCAGACCACGGACAACGACCCGTCCTTGCGTGCCGACAGGACACGACTCGTCATTATCATCTATTATGTCAAGATTATAGAGCGGAGACGGCTTGCCCATCGAGCCCGGGCGAGGCGCAAACCAAGGGAAACTGGCACAAAGGACAGAGCCCTCCGTCTGACCAAAACCCTCGTGAATACTAAGACCGGTAGCTTCTTTAAAACGATTGAAAACTTCTGCATTCAACGGCTCGCCTGCCGTATGTGCAATGCGAAGCGATGATAAATCATGCTTCTTGAGATCCTCCTGAATCATAAATCGATACATTGTCGGCGGAGCGCAAAAAGAAGTAACCCCAAATTTAGCAATTTTATCCATCAGTAAATCAGGGTGAAACCGCTGCATGTCATACACAAAAAGTGCCGCCCCTGCGATCCATTGCCCATAAATCTTGCCCCAGCCACATTTAGCCCAGCCCGTATCAGCAACACTAATATGAAGATCCTTCTCCGTAAGCTGCTGCCAAAAACAAGCCGTAACAATATGCCCAATCGGATGATTATAATCGTGTAGAACCATCTTAGGCATACCCGTCGTCCCCGAAGTAAAATAAATCAACATCGGGTCTGTGCCGCCACCTGCTACGGTCTCCTGCAGGAACGCCTTCGCCTCTTCCTCAGAGATCGAATCAATCATCGCATTCAGGTCAATCAACGAATCTGTCGGATGAAAAACCGGCTCGCTTTCTTTCGCCTTAGGATCAGATTCCACAAATGCCGCAAAAGAAACCGAAGAACACGCAGGAAGAGCTTGCGCAACCGCCGTAGAAATATCCTCTTCTGTAATCGAAATAACGGCCGAAACCGAGGCAGCATCACAGCGATAGATAATATCCTTCTTTGTAAGCTGAATCGTAGCCGGGATAAAAATGGCGCCCAATCTCATAATCGCAGGTGCCAGTATCCAGAATTGCCAGCGTCTTTTGAGAAGAAAGAGAACGGCATCTCCCTTCTTAATCCCAAGCCTGCGTAAGGCAACCGCCGCTTTTGCACTTTCTAAAGAAATATCCGCAAACGAAAAACGCCGCTCATCACCCTCATCATTACACCAAACAAGCGCGCTTTTCTCTGGCTCTTGCTTCGCCCACGCATCAATAACATCCGTCGCAAAATTAAAATGTTCGGGAATAATCTCCTGGTAATTCTCCATAAAATCTTCATATGAGTCAAATGACTCACGCGTCAAAAAACCCTTCAGCATAGCAGTCCCTCTTTCTCAGCTTCCGTTCCGCGAGAGACATGCATAATAACGGTAAGAAACTCCGCCTGCGCATCATCCATAGCCAGCTGACCATGAGGTATCATCGAATCAAAATAGATACTATCACCTGAAGAAAGCAGAACTTCCTTACCGCCAAGAACCACCTTAACGCGACCCTTCAAAACAAGGTTAAACTCTTGTCCCTCATGCGTAACAAGGCCAATTGTATGATTTTTCTCTGGGTCAATCGTAACAAGAAGCGGTTCAAAACTTCGATTCTGGAAATCAAAAGCAAGGCTCTCAAATCGATATCCCGGAAAACGCTCAATCTCCGGACCTTTTCCAGCACGAACAACGCAGAACTGTCGCAAATTCGGAGATTGTCCCGTCATCAAATCCGTCAGATCCACGCCAAAACGGCCGGCAATCGAATAAAGCACGCTAATAGGAATATCCTTCTCTCCCGACTCATACGCGAGATAGGCCTCAAGTGGAATCTCCATCTTCATCGCTGCCTCGGCAACCGAAACGCCAACAGCGTCACGGAGTTCGCGAATACGGCAAGCAATATCGTGTCGACCAGATACATCATCAATCATATGAAATTACCTCGAAAAAATAATCGGTCCTTAACATAAAGAACAGTCCCTAACATTATAGCCTTTTTTGCAACATCACGCGAATACGGATTTGATCCAGGAAAAGAGACAAAAAAGCGAACCCAGAACGGCGCGTCTTCCGTTCTGGGTCCTGTGTAAAGAGGTATTTGGTTTGAAGGAGTTATTCAAAACATGAAAAAAGAGGGGGTGCAAAGAGGTTGTTCTGACATACATCAAATCCTGTCTGGCCAAAAAGGGTGTAATGCCTGACGCCTCTTTACATAGTCATTATCGTACAGCGACGAAAAAGTATCCGTGTAAAAATACCGTAAAACTGAGGGAATTTTGTGGCAAAGAAGAAACTGGACCAAAATGATTTCTCGTACTTTTCCATCCTTACATTTCACGTGAATTTCTCCAGAAAGCTAATAAATATGATATTATATGGATAAGGCATGACTCTCTTGCCACGGAAATGTAAACCCTTGTTATGACAAGTTGGCTTATCTGTACAAATGAAAGTTAGAAAGGAAAAACTATGTATTTACTCATCTTCATTCTTGGTGTTTTGTGTGGATGCATACTTGGCTTTGCCGTTCTTCGTAGTCAAATAAAGGCGAAGATGAAAGTTCTCTTTGATGAGAAACAGCTAATAGCACAAGACTCCGATGGCAAAGTAATTGACTGCGACTTGCTTTACGACAAATTACTTCACTAATCGTAGTCAAATGAATTCTCCTCACACACATAGCAAATGCCATAAGGGGTGAAAAAATGGATAACGACATAACGCCTGGTCTCTATACTCATTTTAAAGGCAAAGAATATAGGGTACTTAGTATGGCAATTCATACGGAAACACTTGAATCCTTAGTGATCTATCAGGCTCTGTACGGAGAGCAAAAAATCTGGGCACGCCCCGCATCCATGTGGAATGAACTCGTCGAAAAAGACGGCGCACAAGTAGCTCGATTTCAAAAGAAAACAAATTGAATCATTTCGATATCCAATAAAATGAAAATGATCCTTCAACAAAATCCATTCCCATAATGGGTCGGACAAATTACCTGCAATAACACATTGCCCACTTATCCAAGAAAAACGACCACTTACCAGCAAAAAA
>JBPOHB010000229.1:0-7155 GCA_052036055.1 Bacillota bacterium
GGCAGATGTTGCGACAGCCCTTGCAGAGGCATTTATGGCCGAAAATGGCGACGTGACTGTTACGGTTGGAGGAAATGGTTCAGGTGAAGGTCCTACAGCAGTAACTGACGGTACAGCACAAATTGGAATGCTTTCGAGAGATTTGAAAGACGAAGAGAATCCGGATACTTTTTCCAAGTACATAATCGGATATGATGGAATTGCTGTTATCGTAAATGAAGAAGCGGGTGTAGATTCGCTGACATCTGAAGAAGTAGCGGAAATATTTACAGGCGAAATCACAAATTGGAGCGAAGTGGGTGGCGTTGATGCCGAGATATCTTGCGTAGGTCGTGAGGCAGCTTCTGGTACAAGAAGTGCTTTCGAGGAACTCATGGGTATTGAAGATGTAGCCGTATATGCGGAAGAGCAGAATTCGACAGGAAATGTGAAGCAGTCTGTCTCATCGAATCCCAATGCTATCGGTTATGTGTCACTTTCATCTGTTGATGATACCGTCGTAGCCGTTGCTCTTGACGGAGTATCACCATCAGAAGAGACAGTTAAGTCTGGTGAGTATTCCTTGCAGCGTCCATTCGTGATCATTTCAAAACTTGATACAACAGACCCTTTGACTCTTGCCTTTATTGATTATGTATACAGTGATGCAGGACAACAAATCATTGCTGATGACGGTGTTGTTCCGAATCCTGAAGCCTAATGAATTGACTGAGAGGTAAAGTGCCTTGGATAAGATGAATAACCGCATCATCCGGGGGGGCAAAAATGCCGGACGCACAGGGTTGCGTTCGGCTTCTGCTCTGTTCGGACTACTAACTGTCCTATGTGTGTTGCTGCCCTTTTCCTATTTCTCTTTTGATCGTTTCGGAATTTCTTTCTCAGGGGTGCAGCTTCTACTATATAACATTCGCATAAATAGTGACTATTTGCTAGAAATACCTATCGCCATGAGAGCATGTATGGTGGCATCGATTCTCCTTGTCGTTGTGGGCGTGATCCTGATCTTTCTGAAAAAAAACGTTCTGTCAGCGACGGCGTTTTTCCTCGGATTTGCTTGCAATCTGGCTGAAATGCCATTTGTTTCCGAGATCACGAAATCGGCATCTCAAGCCGGATTCTCTACGGTTAGCGGTGAAATGAAGACTGGCTGGATGCTCTTTCTTCTCTTTTCGCTCGTGAGTGCGGCACTAACACTATCACTTACGGGCGCTGAAAAGGCGGCAGAGCTGATTTTTAAGCTTTCAGCATGTATATCAATCGGCGCGGTTGCAATTATCACCGTATATATGTTCGTTTATGGTTCTCCTGCAATAATTGAGATTGGACCATTGAATTTTCTCTTTGGAACATCATGGAAACCGACTGCGGATGATCCTTCCTTTGGGATTTTGTATATGATTCTGGCATCCGTTTTGGGTTGCCTGGGTGCTATTGTGATTGGTGTTCCCATCGGTTTGATGACATCCGTCTTCCTTGCAGAAATTGCTCCAAGATGGGTGCAGAAAATTGTCAGACCGGCGATTGAGCTTCTTGCAGGAATCCCTTCCGTTATATTCGGATTCTGGGGCATGAAGGTTCTTGTCCCATTCATTCGCGAGACTTTCACGAAACTTGGATATAAGACAACAGGAGCAGGTCTTCTTGCCGTAATCATTATTCTTGCCATCATGATCCTGCCAACCATTATCAGCGTGGCTGAGACTTCCCTGAAAAGCGTTCCTCCATCCTATACGGAGGCTTCGCTTGCCCTTGGCAATACGAAGATTTCTACCATTTTTGCGGTTCAGATTCCTGCCGCAAGGTCGGGAATTCTCGCGGGTGTCATTTTGGGTGTCGGAAGAGCAATCGGCGAGACGATGGCGGTCATTATGGTCGCAGGCAATATCGTCCAGCTACCTTCGCTTTTTTCTTCCGTTCGCCCGATGACTGCCGGAATCGCATTTGAAATGGGATATGCGGAAGCCGGTCTTCACAGGCAGGCACTCTTTGGCATCGGTCTGGTGTTGTTTGTCTTTATTATGCTGGTAAATATTACGTTTACCTTCATTTCGAAAAGAGGGGTGCAAATGAATGCGAAATAAGAAGAAAGACATCATTTTGGGCGCATTCGTATGGCTATGTGCAGGTATCACGGTTGCAGTACTCATCGGCATTCTCGGATACATTCTTGTTAACGGTCTTCCTCATGTGACATGGGACTTCCTATCGAGTCCATATTCCGCCTCGAAAAACGGCGAAAAAGGCATTTTGCCGATGATCATCAACACGCTTTATGTAATCCTTGTCAGCCTGTTTTTTGCCACACCGATTGGTATTTTCAGCGCAATATACCTGACACAATATGCCAAGCAGGGACGTCTTGTTAGCTTGATTCGCTTTGCGACAGAAGTGCTATCTGGGATACCGTCGATCCTGTTTGGCCTATTTGGTTACTCGGTATTTGTTGTCTTGTTTCAGCTTAAGCTATCCATCATTTCGGGAAGTTTAACCATGATGATTTGCATTTTGCCTACGATCATCCGAACGACTGAGGAATCGCTTCTTGCGGTGCCGACTTCTTACAAAGAGGGAGCAATGGCTTTGGGTGCTGGCAAGCTTCGCGTGACAATGGGAATCGTTCTTCCCTGCGCCATGTCAGGGGTACTAACTGGAATCATTCTGGCGATGGGTCGTATCGTTGGCGAGACGGCGGCACTTCTGTTTACCGTGGGTGTATCTGGAAATAGCATGCCGAGAGGAAACAACATTTTTGATGCCGTTTTTGGACAGGTATTCAAACAGGGAAACACCCTGGCTCTGCATTTATATAATTCTGCTATGAACGGAAAGGACCCAGGATATGTGCCGTTTGCAACAGCTGCTACCCTACTGATTCTCGTATTCATATTGAATCGAGTAGCTGGTCTGCTTTCGAATAGACTTAAGAAATGATACAAGGAGAAAAAGGATGACGAATACGAAAATTAAGCTAGCAAATTTGAATCTGCATTATGGTGATTTTCATGCGCTCAAAGACATAAATATTGACATTTTGGAGCGCGAAATCACTGCATTTATCGGCCCGTCAGGGTGTGGAAAATCGACTTGCATCAAGTCCATTAACCGGATGAATGATTTGGTATCTGATTGCTGTGTCGAAGGCCTCATCGAGATTGATGGGGAAGACATTTATCGCAAAGACTGTGACGTGTCTTTACTCCGGCGGAGAGCAGGAATGGTCTTCCAGAAGCCAAACCCTTTTCCGATGAGTATTTATGATAATATTGCATATGGGCCGCGTGTACATGGGAAAAGAAGCAAGGCGGAGATGGACGAGATTGTTGAGAAGGCACTTCAAGACGCAGCACTTTGGGATGAAGTCAAGGACAGATTGAAAGGTTCTGCACTTGGCATATCGGGTGGTCAGCAGCAGAGACTTTGCATAGCACGGGCCCTAGCCGTGGAACCTGATATTTTGCTTATGGATGAACCGACATCGGCACTTGATCCGATTTCAACGCTGAAGGTAGAAGATCTGATGTTTGAACTCAAGAAGAAATATACGGTCGTCATTGTCACACACAATATGCAGCAGGCAGTTCGCATTTCGGACAAAACAGCTTTTTTCCTTCTGGGAGAGGTTATGGAATATGGGCAGACACTCGACATTTTTAATTCTCCCAAAAATAAGAAGACGGAAGAATATGTGACAGGACGCTTCGGCTGAAATCGAGAATACATGGAGGAATACATAATATGGTAAGAGGCGAATTTGAAAAAGAACTGACGCACATTCACGATCAGATTATCCGCATGGGAGCGCTCACGCAAAAGGCGATCGAGGATGCTGTAACGGCGCTCGTAGAAATGGACGTGGAGAAAGCGAAAATTGTTATCGAACAGGACGACTTGATAGACGATATGGAAAACGAAATTGATCGGCTCTGCGTAGAGGTGATTGCGCGTCAGCAACCAGTTGCCAGAGATCTGCGAGATGCCATTTCTACTCTCAAATTGATTACGGATTTAGAAAGAATTGCAGATCACGCAAGCGACATTTCCGAGAAAGTATTACTTCTGGATTCTTTTCATGTAGACGTTATGATCCCAGCAGACTTAATTCGGATGTCGGACCTCTCACAGATCATGATACGATCCGCACTTGAGTCCTATGTGACCAAAAATGAAGAAACAGCAGCGCAAGTTGTGCATATGGATGACAAGGTTGACGCATTATATGATAAAGTGAAAGGGTATCTGATACTTCGCATGCGTCAGGACCCTGACAGTATCGAACTTCTGACAGAGATTCTTCTTGTATGCAAGTATTTTGAGCGTATTTCGGATCATGCGCAGAACGTAGCCGAATGGGTTCTTTTCTATATTCGCGGCAGGAGGCCGGATCAGAATGAATGAAATACCTTATGTTGTTCTCGTAGAAGATGATGCCGTCATTGCAGAATTGATTGTGTATAATTTGACCAATGAAGGCTATGCAGTCAGAAGTTTTCGGAACGGGAAAGCCATGTTTGATGAGCTTCTTGAAATTAAAGAGGTTTGTCTTTTCATTCTAGACATTATGCTACCGGGAATGGATGGCTTCGAGATATGCAGAAACGTGCGTGCTAATCCATCGTTCTCCCTGGTTCCGATTATTATGTTAACGGCACGCGGAACGGAGAGCGATAAGGTGAAGGGACTTGAAGCAGGTGCGGACGATTATGTTACGAAACCGTTTGGAATACGAGAATTCCTCGCACGGGTGAATGCGCAGAGGCGTAGGTATAATGCTTCGATGAATTACCTGCAAGAGGCTCCTGCGTCAGGCGTGCCCATGCAGACGCCCATACAGGGGACGCAAGCAATTGATTCAAATGACGGGCATATTCACTCTTCGTCAGCCGCCGGTATTCTTGAACATGCGGGAATCGTATTAGATGATGTCAAGCATCGCGTTTTCGCCGAGAATAATGAGATTGAGATGACCAATCGTGAGTATGAGTTGCTCAAATTTCTGATGCAGAATCGTGGTATTGCATATTCGCGAGATGATTTACTCAATCATGTTTGGGGATATGAATATTCTGGTGAAACGCGAACGGTAGATGTTCATATCAGACAGCTGAGAAGGAAGCTTGAAAAGGACGATGCAAACCCGGTAATAATTGAGACGGTAAGGGGGCGCGGCTACCGTTTCTGTGAAGACTAGAATACATATATGAGGTAAATCATGCTCAAACGGTTGCAGGTTTTCTTAATTACAATCGTGCTCTTGTCCATTACTATGACAGGGGCATTTTGTGCATATTTCCTTTCACAATATTCAGATCGAATGAATGAGGAACTACTTACATCTGCCGCCGATCTTTTTGCACAGGAAATGCAGACAGGTGCCACGTACGAAGAGGCAAGTGAGGCGTGTAAAGGGGTCTTTTCTGAGGAATCTCTCGATCTTCGTATTACGATTGTCGATGAAGAAGGCGTTGTCCTTTTCGACAACCAAGAAGATGCGCTGACAATGGAAAATCATTCGGATAGAACGGAAATTAAGGAAGCAATCAGTAGCGGAGATACGGCAACAAAGAAACGTCATAGTGAGACGATGAATGTTGACATGCTATATCTGGCTAAGTATTACAAAGATTTAGGATACGTCGTGCGAACTTCTCTGCCGCTCGTTGCATATCAATCCGGACTTCGGCAATTGGAGATTACTTTTGGCATTATTCTATTGGGAGCTATCTTTTTGTTAAGTGCAGTCAGTTATTTTTATACCAAAAGACTGACACGGCCACTTTTCGAATTGCAAAATGCGGCAGAATCTATGGCTAATTCGAATTATTCCGTTCGCGTGGGTGAACAGAGAAAAGATGAGATTGGTGCTTTGGCGAGATCATTTAATAGCATGGCTGAGCAACTTGAAAAGGAAGTGCGTGAGCTAGAAGAAAAGAACATCAAGCTTGCTGAAATGCAGGAGATGCGGTCAGAGTTTGTTGCGAATGTCAGTCATGAGCTCAAAACGCCACTAACATCCATTCGCGGATTTGTTGACACGCTACGAAATGGTAATATTACGGATCCCAAAGTGCAGGAGAGATTTCTCGAGATCATTGACATTGAGACAGAAAGGCTGCATCAGCTTATCAGTGATATCCTACAACTCTCTGAGATAGAAGGAATGGATAATGATATGGAGATACAGAAATTCGATCTGTCTGCGGTACTAGATGATGTTGCAACGCTTCTTGACTAGAAGGCAAGTGAAAAGAAAATAGCTATCGTCGTTGAGGAGTGCGAGAAGCTGCCCGTACAGGCAAGCAAATACCGAATCAAGCAGATTCTGATTAATTTGGTCGATAACGCGATCAAATACAACAAGGTCGGTGGCAAGGTATATATATGTGCTTACCGGGAGCCTGACAGAATGATTGCTATCCGTGTGCGAGATACTGGCGAGGGCATTCCGCAAGATCATATGTCGAGAGTGTTTGAAAGATTCTACCGAGTCGACAAGAGTCACTCACGTGAGATGGGCGGAACGGGTCTTGGACTATCGATTGTCAAGCATATTGCGCAGTTATATGACGGGTCCGCTACTGTTGAAAGTACATTGGGGCTGGGATCGACCTTCATTGTTCGTCTTCGAATCGCGGATGATCTGGACTGACTTACACATACCTGTTCTTCGATTATGCATATCCGAAAGATTATTCATTTGTTATAATTGAATGATTCAGATGAAAGGGGTATGTACTTCATGGAATATACGTGGCCAGAATTTATACGTGAATGCGAGACCTGTCAGGCCTGTCCGCTTTCATCAACACGTAAGAATCCGGTTGTTTTTCGAGGTGCGATGGAAGCACCCCTCATGTTTGTCGGCGAAGGCCCGGGCGCGACGGAAGATGAACTAGGGAAGCCTTTTGTGGGGCAGGCAGGGAGACTCCTTGACTTGTTGCTTGAAGCATATGGCTTTACAGAGAAAGACTATCATATTTGTAATATTGTGAAGTGCAGACCGCCAGAGAATCGCGTACCTACGCGTGAAGAAGCAAAGAGTTGCTTACCGCTGCTTGCCAAACAGATTCGTTTTGTCAAACCTAAAGTGATCGTATTGCTTGGCGGAACAGCATATAAATACTTTATGAACCCTTCCGATCCGATTAGTAAAGCACG